>NZ_JBALQK010000043.1:62271-64866 GCF_036965845.1 Bacillus sp. JJ1127
AGTACGTTTTATTCTTTATCATATCATTTTTTTATGAAAGATAGTGAAAATCATTATCAATTATGTTATGATGTGTTTAAGTTTTTTGCAGGGAAATGAAAGTAACTATATAAATGTTAGTCTTTAACAATCTATGTGATTATCATAAATTATTGATAATTAACATGATAAAATAAGTAACTAATGTTATTGCATTTTCTGTAACTAACTTAATTACAGTTTTAGGGGGATTATATGGTTATTCAATTTTTGAGAGAAAACAAAGCAGTTTCTTTTGTGTTAGCGGTTATCCGTGTTTATCTTGGGTATACATGGGTGATGGCTGGTATCGGTAAACTCCAAGGTAATGGATTTAATGCGACAGGTTATTTGCAAGGAGCTATTGAAAAATCAAAAGGAGCACAACCAGCTGTTCAATCTTGGTGGGCATCATTTTTACAAGACTTTGCCATCCCGAATGTCGATCTATTTAACACACTTGTAACGTGGGGAGAGATTCTAGTTGGAATAGGTTTAATTGTAGGTTGTTTAACGAAAACAGCTGTCTTTTTTGGCCTTGTAATGAACTTTTCCTATATGTTTAGTGGGTCTCTAGGTGTAAATCCACAAATGGTTATTTTATCTATGTTCGTTCTTGTCTCTGGTATGAATGCCGGAAAACTTGGAGTCGATGGCTGGATTATACCCAAATTACTAGGTTCAAAAATGCACAGACGACAAAAATCAGCTGCTTAATATATGCAACGGGTATCTCAAAGATGGGATACCCGTTTTTGTTACTTCGTTGTTTGGATTGGATTCTTTTCAAAAAATTCTTTTACATATCCCATAAATTCTTCTGGTTCTTGGCGAAATGGTGCATGATAACCTTTTTCTATAACGTGGAAAGTACTGTTTTTTAAGAATTGATGATAGGATTCACCTTCTGTAACAGGGACACTATCGTCATGTCTTCCCCAAATAATTAAAGTTGGAGCTTGAATTTCATTAGCATTAATACGAAGACGGTTGGCCCACAGCGTGTTTTTCATTTTTGTATAGTGTTCTGTGTCATCCCGTTTGAATTTTACTTTGCTTTCATCATAATTTGCAATAGAAGAAATCGTATGTAAATCGCTCGATAGCTGAGGCTTTGGTGAGCCTTTTTTATTCGTTAACGATCTAATCCCTGTGGCATCCGTTAAAATAAGATGGGTCACTGCATCGGGATATAAGTATGTTAAATTTAGAGAAATTTCTCCTCCCATGGAGTGACCAAGGACTGAAAATGTATCGTAGCCTAGTTTTTTCATTAACTTATAATATAAGTTTGCTTGATTTGGGAATGTATATTGGAAATCCATTGGTTTAGACGAGCGACCAAATCCTAAAATGTCAACAGCAATAATGGTATGGTCTTTTGCTAATTCGGAATAAATATCACGAAAGCCGTTAGATGATCCGTCGAATCCATGAAGCATAAGTAATGGTGGTTTCTTTTTTCCAATTTGTTTGAAATAAATAGTTTGTCCATCTATTTCGACCATTTTTTCATCGGTAGTTAATTTGGTTGCAATTGTATCTTTTACTTGTTTTGCTTGTTCTGCTGGCTTTTCTGCCATACTGCATCCCGCTAATAGGGTAAGAGCGAGGCAACTCACCATATAATATTTCATTCGATTCAAATAGGTGTCCCCTTTCTAACATAACGCTGCATCTATCATAGCAAATAGCATATCGCGATTTCCAGAGAGGTGTTTTCCATTTTTTATCATAAGAGGTGAAAGTAGTGTTTCTTGGAAATTTTCTGCTTGAAGGTATTTACGAAATGTAAATTGTGAATGTGGAACATCAATACGGATTGCTCCATTCCAAGCGTTACAAATCATTTGTAATAACCGTATAGCATCTTCCTCCTGTTTGGCGATCATGGGGGTAACGCATAATACATCCCCTTTTTGTGTACATAATGCAAAGGCTTCTATTTTATGGTCTTTTTCTAATTTAAGAGAGAAGTTGGCCCTAGATAGTAATAATGAATAGAGATGTGATCGATGAGCGGCTGTTGCCATTTGATCCAGTTCAATCAGAGAGTCAAGATCATGTTGTTCAATTTGCTTTAAATGAGAGAGATTCGTAGTTGAGTTCGTAACAAGTTTTTCGAATCGATGAATTTTTGTTATTGTCTTAAAACCATATGATTCATATAAAGGTATACCAGCTTCTGTTGCAATAAGGATAGTAGGAAGGGCGGCCTCGGCTAGTTGCAGACAATGATCTAGCAAGGCGCGGCCAATTCCTTGTCTCTGAAAGTCAGGATGAACGATTAGCATACCAATGGAAGAAAAGCCGGGTTCAAAAGGAAATACTCCTCCAGTAGCGATTAGTTTGTTGCGATGGAGACACCCGAATAATGTTCCGACTGAAAGGTACATTTCAAATTGTTTCTTCATAAACGATTCATGCTGTAACCAACCAACAGCCTCACAAAGCGAAAGAAGATCTGGAATACTAGATTCATTTAGTTTTTGTATTTGCATAGAGAATCACCACATTTCTAATTATATATACATCAATTAAAAAACCGACATATCCCCCTTTTCTTTTTAGATGGGA
>NZ_JBALQK010000043.1:64955-86181 GCF_036965845.1 Bacillus sp. JJ1127
AGGGCTTTTTTCTGCCACATGCGAAGTGAAAACAGAAAGAGCAAACGATAGTAAGAATATTTTATCATAGGAAATGTAAAGATTTTGTTGTGAATTTGCAGAAAATCCAATCCACTTACATGTGTTTTGTAAAATCTATATTTCATAACAATAGACAAATAAATACAAATTATAACTATAATTTACATAACTTAACAAAATATTTACATAACTTAACAAAATATTTACATAAGTCTAACTCTTCCTTAATAGTTTTCCATTAAATTGAGTAGAGGGAACTTAATAACCTATTAGGGGGACAAAAAAGTGAAAAAGTTTGTAAAGAAAGCATGGCCGTTTGCTGCTGCTGCATCTTTAGCAATTGCTTCAGTAACAACATGGAACTTTACGCGTTCGGATGTAATCAAGGCAGACGGAAAAGAAAATGATGCAAAAATTAAGAACGTCATCGTATTAATTGGGGATGGTATGGGGCCTTCTTATATGACAGCTCATCGTTATATGAAAGATAATCCAAAAACATTTGAAATGGAGCCGTTAGAATTTGATAAACATCTTGTAGGAACACAAAAGACATATCCAGAAGATGAACATGAAAATATTACGGACTCGGCATCGGCAGCAACAGCGATGTCAGCGGGTGTGAAAACATATAATGCAGCAATTGCAGTTGATAATGATAAAACAGAAGTAAAAACGGTACTTGAGCAAGCGAAAGAACAAGGGAAATCAACAGGGCTAGTTGCAACTTCTGAAATTACACATGCAACACCAGCTGCTTTTGGTGCACATGATATTAGTCGTAAAAATATGGATGCAATTGCGAATGATTACTTTGATGAAAAAATTAAAGGTAAGCATAAAATAGATGTTATGCTTGGCGGCGGTGTGAATAACTTCGTAAGAAAGGATCGCAATCTTACAGAAGAATTTAAGAAAGCTGGCTATAGTTATGTAACGGATCGTCAGCAATTATTAAACGATAAAAATGATCAAATTCTTGGTTTATTTGCACCAGGTGGTTTAGATAAAATGATTGATCGTAATGATCAAACACCTTCATTAGAAGAAATGACAAATGCAGCCATTAATCGCTTGAATAAAAATAATAAGGGATTCTTCTTAATGGTCGAAGGTAGCCAAATTGACTGGGCTGGTCATGATAATGATGTAGTGGCAGCGATGAGTGAGATGGAAGACTTCGAAAGAGCGTTTAAAGCAGCAATCGAATTTGCGAAAAAGGATAAGCATACATTAGTCGTTGCAACTGCTGACCATTCTACAGGTGGTTTCTCTCTAGGTGCGAACGGTGAATATAACTTTAAAGTAGATGCAATTAAAGCTGCAAAACGCACACCAGACTTTATGGCAAATGAAATTGTAAAAGGTGCAAATGTAGAAGAAACATTGAAAAAATATATTGATTTAGAATTAACGCCAGAAGAAATTAAAGCTGTTAATGATATTGCTCCATCAAAAGATGTAACGAAAATTGATAATGCAATTGAAGATATCTTTAATAAGCGATCAGTTACAGGTTGGACAACAGGTGGACATACTGGTGAAGATGTAAACGTATATGCATTTGGACCAGGTAAATACTTATTCTCTGGTGTTCAAGAAAATACAAATATAGCAAAACGTGTTTTCGATATTGTTGGCGGTGGTGACCCGAATAAAGATAGACGCTAATTGCGAAATAAAAAGCGGGGCAGTTTGCCTCGCTTTTTATTTTTGGGGGAGGAAATAGGATGCGAAGATTCATTAAGAAATTAGGGATTGTTATTGCAGCTGGATTATTGTTAATGGGATGTCAATCTCAGCAGGAAACACAGAAAAAAGAGGTAGAGAAGAAAGACATCACAGTGAAAAAAGAAGTGAAACTACATATAACACCAGAAGATGAAAAAGAAGTTCGAAATGTAATTGAGGCATTTGTTCAAACAACGAATGACAAAAACCTCAATCAACATATGGCGTTGTTTTCAACCAAAATTGTTGGTGCTGAAGATTTACGGACACAAAAAGAAGCAGCATTTCAAAGAGGAAATAAAAAAATTGAGTTAGAGCATGTTCAGATTAAAGATACGAAAGGTAATTTTGTTATTGCGGAAACAGAAGAAAAAGAAATGGATAGTGGAAAATCTCTTCAGAAAAAAGTGCAGTATGCACTTGGAAAAGAAGAGGAACATTGGAAAATTGAAGAGGTTCGTACGATAAAGTGAAACTTTAATCAGTGAGGGTTTTCTTCATCCCACATTGGTGGTTATTATCTCCCACCAATCGGACTTTTACGGGCAGTTTATCTCCCACCTAACTTTTTTGCTTTCGCCGAATTTTGAGGTGGGAGTCTTACTACCCGCAAATAGCGGGATAAAAAAGAAATAAAAAAGGCTTTGTATTAGGATAAGTAGTTCCGATAACGTGGAGAAAATTTAAATTCACAGTAAAATTTTCGTACCAAAAAACGATACAATTAGCAATAAATTTAGCACATAAAAATGCTTAGATACATCTCCAAGCGTTTTTTAGCGTGTTTATTTTTTGTTCTTGAACTAATACCATAATTTATATCATAAGGTTGTCCAAGAACAAAGGGGAATTAAGAAGAACCACTAAGCTATAAATACTTTATTTTTGAAAAAATTCTTTAAAAGTTACATCTTTACAATTTATTTCAGAAAGTATTTCATCTACACTCGTTAGTTCAGAAGGAAAAACTACACCTGTTATCTTTTTATTAACTGCTATCTTGGCCAAGGCAGCTGTAACCATAGCCGTTAAATGATAATCAGAAAAGGTGGATAAGGATAAAGTTTTTTTACACTTTGTATCATCAATAACCCCTGTTACTTCTACTGTAAGAAACGCATCTTCATTTTTATTGGGGTTATGTTTAACAATTTTTGAAAGAAACTTGTTATTATTAAGCTTAAGGATAACATCAATTAATCCAAATTTTTTAAGGAAAGAGATTTGTTTGTTAAAGAAAACACTATTCCAAGAAGTCCAATAGTTTATATTTTTAATATGTAGTGCTTTTTGTAGGAATTGTTTTTCAGCATGGTCAATTAGTCTTACTTCCCGATTATCATTTGGTTCAAAGAAATACATTCTTCTTTTTTTGGAAAATCCTGATAAGTTAGTTGAATGGCGGTCTTCATAATAATCGACACGTTGAGAAATTATTTTTAACATGTCTAAAATTCCTGATATTCCAGCTTTTGCATTAGTATTTTGTAGTAGCCCTACATTCACCTCTGTTATTTCATGAAAATTTGAGACTGCTTTTTTAACCATCAATCCAGATAATCCTGGAAAGAATCCAGACATTACGATTGACCCTACTTCATTTTTTTCAGTGTCTTGATGCAATATTTCTATTTTTTTTACAAAGTCCGTAAATGGTGTAACATCGATACATAGAATATCGTTATTTACACAAGCTTTTTGAATATATGGGTTTTGTTGTTTTAAAATAACTATTACAATGTCAATATTTTTAAGTATTTTCTTTGTATTTTCTTCATTAGTTACATCTAAATATTGAAACATCACTTCCTGATCAAATGACTTTGCTAATCTCATTCCTCTAGCAGCTTTATAGTCAGTAACTGTTAATTTAACTTGATTATTAAATATACGAAGTAGTTCTGTACAAACTAATTTACCAAGAACTCCCGAAGCACCGACAACCATTATTTTTTTCATTGTATCCCCTCCCTCTAAGGATTTATTCTTTATTCAGTCTGATTCAAGTATTCTGCTCATTAGTTTACATACAACTTTTCGGAATCTGTATATTCATTTATTTTAACACAAAATTTCCATTTACCTTCCAAAAAAGTTTTCCCAATATTAAGTGAACTATTTTAGATATATTATGTTTTTAAATCGAATACCTTATCAGTTATACGTAATCATTGAGTGCTATTTCATATCTTTTTTTGCTTATATATCAAATCATTAAAAACGTTGAAATAATAGCAAAAATAAAAGACCAAATCAATATGTGATTTGGCCTAATAATTTGTATGCTATTTCTATTGTTTCTCCACGAAAGCTGAACTACTTAGTATGATTTTTATAATGGTAATAAAATTTGATTTGAACATGCTTCAATATCATCGATATCTTGGCGGATTGTTGCCATTTTATTATCAAGTTCTTCAGCTTTCATGGCAGCATCGTGAAGTTCATCTTTCAAATAATCGGGAATATTCCCTTCATATTTATAGTAGAGCTTGTGCTCTAAACTTGCCCAAAAGTCCATTGCAAGTGTACGTAACTGAATTTCTGCAAAGACATCTTTTGTGCCAGAATTCAATGATAATGGATACTTAATGATCATATGCAAACTTTTATAGCCATTTTGCTTTGGATTGGCTATGTAGTCTTTGACTTCTACAATTTGCATGTCTTCACGATTTTCAATAACTTCCTTTAAGTGGTAGATATCTTCTACAAAGCAGCATGTAATCCGTATGCCGATAATATCCTGTAAATGTGTTTGGGCATTCTCAATTGTTGGAGCTAAATTTTTACGCTCCAGTTTTTTTATGATGCTTGCAGGTTGTTTTAATCTTGTTTTTATATGTTCAAACGGGTTATAGTCTTCTAAAAATTGAGCTTCCCGGTTCATAATTTCGAATTTTGTTTTTAACTCTTCTAAAGCGAATGTATATGGTAATACAAATGCTTTCCAATAGTTAACAGTTGATTGATTATAGTCCATTTATATACACACCTTTTCATATTTACAAGTCAGGTTGCTTATTATACTAAATACCAAATCATATAAGCACATGCTGCAAATGATGAAATCATAAAACGATATTTAGCTTTCATGTTTTTAACTCCTTTCTAATGAGGCTTCATATATTCATAAATGAGATTTTTAGTAAATTCATTATGTACAAATTTAATAGTAATCGATTGATGTGAATTTCGTATGAACTAATTGTTGCAGTTTTTTGTCTTTTCTGTAATAAATGCTAAAATCATCTTAAAATCAAGATGGTTTAGTCGCTTTCTTTCTATTTATCCCGCTATTTGCGGGGAGTAAGACTCCCGCCTCAAAATTCGGCGAAAGTAAAAAAAGTTAGGTAGGAGATAGAACGCCCGTAAAAGTCCGATTGGTGAGGGCTAATAATCAGTAGGGGATGAAGAAAACCTCACTGATAAAAGTTTCACTTTATTATGTAATTGACAAATGAAATTTTAATGTATAATATATAAATCGTAATCATTACGTTTTATTTGCAATCTTTGAAAAGGAGGGCTACATATGCGCGTAAATATAACATTAGCTTGTACAGAATGCGGTGATCGTAATTATATTACAAAGAAGAATAAGCGAAATAACCCAGAACGTATCGAACTAAAAAAATATTGTTCACGATTAAAGCGGGTAACATTGCATCGTGAAACGAAGTAAAACAGCTAGAGAAGTCTAGCTGTTTTTTCTATAGATTGAGGGACTTTTTCTAGAAAATGATATAATTACCATATCTAGAGATAGGGAGAGGATATGATGAATCAAAAAGATGAAGAAAGAAAAAAGCAAGTAGCACATATTATTGAAATTCCAGCTGAATATCATCTTGTTGTGGATGATCAAACAGTGAATGAACCGTTTCATGTATTATTTTGGGAACATCAAGATAATAACGAGAAGAGCATACGAATTTCTTTAAATAGATATACAGGTAAATTAATCGAATTGGATATAGATGATGAAGCATTTTTCCCAAGTAACAACGAAGAGATGGGAGAGGAAGCAGCGAAGGAAATTGCTCATTCATTTGTAACGAAATACATAACAACAGAATATGAAGAATACACATATGTGGATGTAAAAGAATGGTGTGGAATGCAAGAAGTTCACTATTCTCAAGAGGTAAATGGGTACCCTTTGCCGCATACGGGATGTATTGTGCGAATTCATCCGTCAGGAAATGTTATTGCATTTCGTAATCATAATGGCAAAAAAGAAAAGCCAGTATGGCCCGAAGTGATTATCGAAAAGGAACAAGTTTTACAGCAGCTGAAAGAGAGACAAGAGATGAAACTTGTGTTTGCACAATTATTTCCTGAATTATATGAGTATGAGGGTGGAAAAGAGGCAAACGGATATCGACTTGTTTATGAGCCAGAGCCAATTTCTGCACTGGTTGATGCATGCACAGGGGAAAATTTATTTGAACCAGAACATTATAAATTACCGTCCACTGTGGCGATAAGCATGCTCCCAAATAATAAGGAACAAGAAAAAGATATTTTCCGTTTACTTGCTTTAGAAGAGAAAGGATTCGTGAAAGTATCTGAGGATGACTGTGGAAACGAAATAAGGATGAGATTTGTTCCAAAGGAAGAATTGCAAAATAAGGAGGAAGCAAATACATATTTAATGGATGACTTTTATAAAAAGCACTTACCTATGTTGCGATATAAAAATCATGTGATGGTTGGGATTGATAAAGCAACAAATACGTTGCTTCATTATTTCTGTGCAATCCCTGAAAGAGAAGAAAAAGTAATATTATCACGAGAAGAATGTTTAGAAAAAGCACTGCAGTTTTTAGAACATGTCATTCCGAATGCGGCTGAGTATCTCCGTCTTTGGGATAATCATGATGAAGAGGATAGTCCGGGGAGATTTTGTTTTTCTGTGTATATAAATGGCATTCCAGTTGAGTGTTTATTGGTTATGATTAACATAGATACAGAAACGGGAGACGTTACAATGTATAGGGGTATATCTCAAGGTATAATAGAAGAGTTACTTACTTATGAAACTAGCGCAAAGATACGAAAAGAGCAGGCGTTAAAAACATATAGAAGTGCTCTTCGTGTTGAATTACAGTGGCATGAAAATCATGATACAGATACACCGAAGTATGAACTCATATATAAACAAATGGCAACTGAGGGTAGTGAAGAATATCAGAAAGATGCTAGCGTATGCCGTAAAATTCGCTATATTGATGCACATACTGGAGAGATAATTTGGAGTAAGTAATTTTTAAGTAAACAGTTCTTGAATAAGAAGATTAGAAGAAAAGAGTTATAAAAATATCTTATTTGTTCGTCCTTTTTAATAGGTGGAAGACTTACTACTGCTTCTAAACAGTATTTCCCACTCTTTAGAACGGGCTTTAGTTGCATAGCCATATTTTCATTCTTATAGTGATATATAATTATAATATGTATAAAAATAAATTTAAATATTCTACTTGGAAAGTTATGGAGTTTCATATTTAAGCTGTACAGACACAAACAATCATCTGCCCACATACATATAGTAAAGACCACTATTTTGGCGGAGGTGAAGGGTTTGAGTCTATTCGCCGCAATTGGATACATGGTTCGCGAAGTGTTTGTATTTGTTTCTTATGTAAAAAACAATGCATTTCCACATCCATTATCATCAGATGATGAGAAAAAATACTTAGAGCTGATGGAGCAAGGTGATGCTCAAGCGAGAAATCTGTTAATTGAACATAATTTACGGCTTGTGGCTCACATTGTTAAGAAATTTGAAAACACAGGTGAAGATGCTGAAGATTTGATTTCAATTGGTACAATCGGACTTATTAAAGCGATTGAAAGTTATTCAGCAGGGAAAGGAACGAAGCTTGCAACATATGCAGCGCGTTGTATTGAAAATGAAATTTTGATGCACTTACGTGTGCTAAAGAAAACAAAAAAAGACGTCTCGCTTCATGACCCGATTGGACAGGACAAAGAAGGTAACGAAATATCATTGATAGATATCCTAAGATCTGAGTCCGAAGATGTAATTGATATGATTCAGCTTAGCATGGAATTAGAAAAGATTAAGGAGTATATCGATATTTTAGATGAACGAGAGAAAGAGGTTATTGTAAAGCGATTTGGACTTGGACTTGATAAAGAGAAAACGCAGAGGGAAATTGCAAAAGCACTTGGGATTTCAAGAAGTTACGTATCTCGAATTGAGAAGCGAGCATTGATGAAAATGTTTCATGAATTTGTGCGGGCAGAGAAGGAGAAGAAAGCAAAAGAATAAAATAGGTAAACGGCTGCGGCTTACGTCCAGTCGTTTTTCTTTTTTTGTAAAAAGGAAATAAAACGAGAAACTCTAAGAAGAAATATACGTTCACTGTTGAAAATGACGGATTCTATCTGTAATATTAGAAGGTGCTAACGAATTTATGAAAGAAATTGTGTTTATTTTTTCTTTTTGTATGATTAGATTGGTTTGTATGTGGAAATAAGAACCATTTTTTTAGGTTTCACTGTATGATATAGAAAGAAAAGAAGGGAAAGCTAAATGTAATTGTTATTTTAAGACGGATTAGGAGGTTTCGCGGTTTGCGACGTACATTATATCGACTTATGATCGAACTGACAAATGGACGGTTTACTTCTTATATATTACGTAAATTTGCACAGTCTCGTTTAAGTTCCATAATTATTCCATCTTACGCAAAAGTGTTTCAATTAAACCAAGATGAGATGGAAAAGGATTTAAAAGAGTATCGAACGCTGCATGAATTATTTACACGTAAGTTAAAAGAAGGAAAGCGAACAATTGATGCTGAACTATCAAATATTGTTAGTCCTGTTGATGGGGTTTTTGCTGATTCCGGCCCGATTGAAGAAACGAAAACATTTGATATTAAGGGCAAGCGCTATTCAATTGTGGACATGCTAGGTAATGAAGAGAGAGCAAAGCGCTATATCGGCGGTACATATATGGTTATTTATTTAAGCCCTAGTCATTATCATCGTATTCATAGTCCACTTTCCGGTTCTGTGACAGAGCGATTTGTACTGGGAAGAAAATCATATCCAGTAAACGCAGCGGGCATGAAATATGGGAAAGAACCTTTGTCAAAGAATTATCGTTCTGTCACAGAAGTAGACAGTGAAGGGCAGCATATGGCACTTGTAAAAGTAGGTGCTATGTTTGTAAATAGTATCGAGCTTCTTCATGAAAGAAACACTGTTCAAAAAGGTGAAGAGATGGCATACTTTACATTTGGTTCAACAGTTGTTTTATTGTTTGAAAAAGGAATGATTGAAACTGTTTCAACGTTAATGAGTGGTCAAGAACTGCGCGTTGGTGAAAAGATCGCAACTCGATTATCTCATGATAATGAGCAGTAAAAGTTTTATCACAAACTTGTGAGGGCTCAAAGAAGCGAGATGGGCTGATGTGCCTAATGAAGGGTTCCCAAGGATGGGAGTTTCATTTTATTTAAGAGCCATCTTAAGGATGGCTCTTTTTACAAGTGAAGCAGTAATCTATATGTACTCAAGATGATTTGACAAGCTTGTCCTCTAATGAGCGTCTAATAATTTCTTGTTTTATAAGTAAAATGAAGTCGGGATTTAATTTTAGTTCTTTTGCTTTATAATAAGACTCAGTGAGTAACTCAGTAGATAACTGTTCCATATGTTTTGTATTCAAGATGAGTCACCTCCTATAGTAATAAGGCTAGGTTCTTTGTTGCATCTACTGTACCAAAAAAATATGACAGTCACAAATGGATGATTATCCACATATTACCGTGGATAAATTGTGTATGAATTGTTGATAAATTCTAAATTAACCGAAATATTAATATGGAAAATGTGTACAATTTTATCCACAAGTTGGATATCGAAAAATGCTGTCGAAAAATTTTATGAAAAATCCTCAAAGAGGTGAAAGAAATTGAAATTGTTTTTACCAAATGAATACGTGAAAAACGTATATCATGTTCAACCAGAAGATTTAAAGAAACGTGGAATCAAAGGTATTATTACTGATTTAGACAATACGTTAATTGAATGGGATCGCCCGAATGCAACGCCACAGCTTGAAGAGTGGTTTTTAAAAATGCAAGAATGCGGCATTCAAGTAACGGTTGTTTCCAATAATAATGAGCAACGTGTAAAGGACTTTGCTGATCCACTTGGTATTCCATTTATTCATAGTGCACGTAAGCCGCTTGTTCGTGCTTTTAAACGTGCGATGGAGCAAATGAATTTAAGTCCTGAGGAAGTCGTAGTGATTGGCGATCAAGTGCTCACGGATGTATTGGGAGGAAATCGTGTTGGCCTTTATACAATTTTAGTTGTACCAGTAGCGCAAACAGATGGATTAGTAACACGCTTTAATCGAAAGATTGAACGAAGAATCATGAGAAATATGAAGAAAAAAGGTTTAATTAACTGGGAGGAATAAAGTTTGACTGAAACGATTAAATGTATTGGTTGCGGTATAGAAATTCAAACAGAAAATAAAAATGAAGTTGGGTATGCACCGGCTTCATCTTTAGAGAAAGAACAAGTAATTTGTCAACGTTGTTTCCGTTTAAAGCATTATAATGAAATTCAAGATGTGTCTTTAACAGATGATGATTTCTTGCGTATTTTAAATGGAATTGGACAGTCAAATGCGTTAGTTGTCAAAATTGTAGATATCTTTGACTTCAATGGAAGCTGGTTACCAGGATTACATCGTTTTGTAGGACACAACAAAGTATTGCTTGTTGGAAACAAAGCGGATTTAATCCCAAAATCAGTAAAGCATGATAAAGTAAAACATTGGATGCGTTATAGTGCGAAGCAACTGGGATTAAAACCAGAAGATATCTTTTTAATTAGTGCAGAAAAAGGACAAGGTATTCGTGAACTTGCTGAGGCAATTGAACAGTACCGTGATGGTAAGGATGTATATGTTGTAGGTTGTACGAATGTGGGGAAATCTACATTTATTAACCGCATGATTAAGGAATTTAGTGAAGAAACTGAGAATGTGATTACAACGTCTCATTTTCCAGGAACAACGCTTGATTTAATTGATATCCCATTAGATGAAACATCTTCTTTATATGATACACCAGGTATTATCAATCATCACCAAATGGCACATTATGTTGGAAAACAAAGCTTGAAACTGATCACACCAACAAAAGAAATTAAGCCAATGGTCTTCCAATTAAACGAAGAACAAACATTATTCTTCGGTGGATTGGCACGTTTTGATTATATTAGTGGTGGTCGCCGTGCGTTCACTTGCCATTTCTCAAATCGTTTAACAATTCATCGTACAAAGCTTGAAAAAGCAGACGAATTATATGAAAAACACGCTGGGGAATTATTAAATCCACCAACTCCAGAAGAACTAGAAAATATGCCTGAGTTTGTGAAATATGAATTTAATATTCGTGAGGCAAAAACAGATGTTGTATTCTCTGGATTAGGTTGGGTTACTGTGAATGAACCAGGGGCAAAGATTGTTGCTCATGTACCAAAAGGAGTTAGTGTTTCATTACGTAAATCTTTAATTTAATATGGAGAGGGATTTATGAAACAATTATATGGTGTAATCGGAAATCCAATTGGACATTCATTGTCACCACTCATGCATAACGATGCATTTGAGCACTTAAGTATAGATGCTCATTATCATGCGTTTCTTGTAGAAGAAGAGACGTTAGGGGAAGCGGTGAAAGGGTTAAAAGCATTAGGTGCCCTAGGTTTTAATGTAACGACTCCGCATAAAGTTTCAATTATGAAATACTTAGATGAAATTGATCCGTTAGCCAAGCAAATCGGTGCTGTCAATACGGTAGTTCATAGAGATGGGAAACTAATTGGTTATAATACGGATGGAATTGGTTATGTTCGTTCTTTACAATCAATTAGCAAAGAGCCGCTGCACCAAAAGCGTGTGTTATTACTTGGTGCAGGCGGAGCTTGTCGTGCTATTTATTTTTCACTTGCGGATGTGGGTGTAAAAGAAATTGATATCGCCAACCGAACAGTAGAGAAAGCAGAGCAGCTGATCGCAGGATGTAAAGCGAAGGTTACTTCGCATGCTCTTTCATTAGAGCAAGCAACGGAAAAACAAGAGAATTATGATGTTATCATTCATACAACAACGATAGGCATGCATCCGCATGTACAGCATACGCCTTTGCAAATTCGCTCTTTAAAGCAAGGAACGATTGTTTCGGATATTATTTATAATCCATTTGAGACAAAACTCTTGCACGATGCGAAAGCAAAAGGGGCAATTGTACAAAATGGAATTGATATGTTTGTTTATCAAGGAGCACTTGCATTTGAAATGTGGACAGGACACATGCCAGATATCGATAGAATGAAACAATTAGTAATGAGAAAGCTTGGAGGCTAATGATATGTTAACAGGAAAGCAAAAAAGATTTTTACGTGCAAAGGCACATCACTTAACACCGATTTTTCAAGTTGGAAAAGGCGGCGTTAATGAAAATATGATTAAACAAATTGCAGATGCATTAGAGGCCCGCGAACTATTCAAAGTGAGCGTGCTCCAAAACTGTGAATTTGATCGTCATGAAGTTGCAGAAGAACTTGCGAAAGGTGCAAGAGCAGAAATCGTTCAAGTAATCGGAAGCACAATCGTTTTATATAAAGAATCAAGAGAAAATAAGCAAATCAAACTTCCATAATAAAACGGGATTTGTATAGGGCGTTTCCGGAGTCGATGCTCGCTATGTAGAGGGTGAAGTGCTCACTAATGAGAGTTGGAACAATTAAGCTTTTACGGGCAGTAGGCTCTCTTCATGTTTTTTGAGGAGAGTTACTGCATGTAAAGTAAGGGGGCGTTTCCTTTGAAAAAGATCGGAATTATTGGAGGTACATTTGATCCGCCACATTATGGACATTTGTTAATTGCAAATGAAGTATATCATGCACTGAAGCTAGATGAAATTTGGTTTTTACCAAATCAAATCCCGCCCCATAAACAGGATCGTAATGTTACAAGTGTAGAAAATCGATTGCAGATGTTAGAGCTGGCAACTGAGCAAGAAGCGTATTTTTCTCTTTGTTTAGAAGAGCTAAATAGAGAGGGCCCATCTTATACATATGACACTATGTTACAATTAACAAAGAAGCATCCGGATGTGCAGTTCTATTTTATTATTGGCGGAGATATGGTGGAGTATTTACCAAAATGGTATAACATCAAGAAATTACTTCAGCTTGTAACTTTTGTTGGAGTTGCAAGGCCGGGTTATACATTAAATACGCCTTATGAAATCGTCACTGTAGAGATTCCGGAGTTTGCTGTTTCTTCTTCATTGTTACGAGAGAGATATAAGGAGAAGAAAACGTGCAAATATTTGCTTCCAGAACAAGTACAGGTATATATCGAGAGGAATGGGTTGTATGAATCGTGAGGAAGCACTTGAGATTGTGAAACAACAAATGCATGAAAAACGTTATATACATACAATTGGTGTAATGGAAACGGCAATTGAACTTGCTAAGCTATATGGCGTGGATGAGAAAAAAGCAGAAATGGCTGCTATATTTCATGATTATGCAAAATGTAGACCAATTCAAGAAATGGAAAACATTATTCAGCAGGAAGAGTTGCCGAAAGATTTACTTCAATATAACAAAGAGTTATGGCATGCGCCAGTTGGGGCATACTTAGTAGAAAAAGAAGTGGGTATTACGGATCCTGAAATCTTGCAAGCCATTACATATCATACAAGCGGTCATGAAGAGATGACAATGCTTGATAAAGTTATTTATGTGGCGGATTATATTGAACCTGGCCGTAAGTTTCCGGGTGTGGAAGAAGCGCGCAAATTGGCGCTGGAAGATATAAATAAAGCTTTATTATTTGCCTTAAAACGTACAATTCAATTTTTAATGGAAAAGGATCAAACAATTTATCCATTAACATTTCAAACGTACAATGCAGTTTTGAAGGAGGAAATTACTGAATGAAAGATAGAGATTTATTAGTGTTAGCAGCAAAAGCAGCTGATGATAAAAGAGCAGAAGATATGGTTGTACTAAACATGCAAGGTATTTCACCAATTGCAGATTATTTTATTATTTGTCACGGGAATTCAGATAAGCAAGTACAAGCAATTGCACGTGAAATTAAAGCGAAGGCACATGAACTTCAAATTGACGTACAACGTATGGAAGGCTTCGATGAAGCGCGCTGGGTTCTAGTGGACCTTGGCGATGTAGTTGCACATGTATTCCATAAAGATGAGCGCGATCACTATAATTTAGAGCGTCTATGGGGCGATGTGCCACGTGAAGATATTACAGAAGAGTTAAGCCAATGAGATATGAGCAATTTGCATTGTTGTATGATGAACTCATGAATGATGTCCCATATGATAAATGGGTAGAATTCACAGAGGAAAGCTTACAGCAGGCAGGTATGAAAGAGGCGAAGATTCTTGATGTAGCTTGCGGGACTGGTAATGTAACGCTTCCACTTGTACGAAAAGGTTATGACATGATTGGGGTCGATCTTTCAGAAGAAATGCTAACGGTTGCCCAGCAAAAACTAGGGGGAGAAGGATATCTTATTCCTTTTTATCAACAGGACATGAGAGAACTGGATGTTCCTGGTGAATTCGACTGTGTGACAATCTTTTGTGATTCATTAAATTATGTATTACAAGAAGAGGGGATACAAGAAACATTCAGACGAGTATTTCACCATTTGCGTCAAGATGGTCTGTTTTTATTTGATGTACACTCTTTATATAAAATTCATCATGTATTTCAAAATGAAACGTACACAGTCAATGGGGAAGAAATAGCTCTCATTTGGAACTGCTTCCCTGGTGAAGAATCAAATAGTGTGGAACATGACCTATCATTCTTTGTCCAGGATATAGAGGAAGGGGTATACCATCGTTTTGATGAATGTCACGTACAACGTGCTTATTCAGTTGAATTGTTAACAAAATGGCTTGAAGAAGCAGGTTTTACAGTGCTTCGTGTAACAGGTGATTTTGAACGGATGGAAGTAACCGAACAAACAGAACGTATCTTTTTTGTAGCAAAAAAGAATGGATAAAATAAAAGCAACCGACAAGGTTGCTTTTATTTTATGGAGAATGTGCTATTTTATTTAGAGAAAAATAGAAGAGTGATAGAGATAAATGATAAAAAGAAAGGTTTTGATGAAAAGACAGTGTGAAAAAGTTTAGAAATAGATGAGAGGATTTTGTCTCATGATGGCGTATTCTTTACGTGTGCTTATTAAATTGTTGTTCCACGCCTTCTAAATCTTCATCGTATTTTTCATGTGTTCGTTCGAATAACTTATGGAACATATCTCCGACGTGTCCCTCCAAAATGCGAATGCCCTCTCCTGTGACCCCGCCCTTTACACATACTTTCTCCTGCAAGGTTGGTAATGTAAAGAGTTCTTTTTCTAGTAATTTTCCCATCCCGATAATCATTTCACTGGCTAAAGTAGTTGCTTCCTCGTAGGTAATATTTGTTTTATCTACAGCAGCATCAATGAAACATTGTAATAAGTAACTGAAGAATGCTGGCCCGCAGCTGGCAATATCAGATGAAACTCGTGTAATATCTTCACCAATTACAACAGGGGTAGAAATATTTTTAAATAAAAGAAGTAACCTTTGTTTCCATTCTTCCGAACAGTTTTCTCCAAATGTAAATAATGAGGCACCAGAGAACGCTCGGTTTGTGATGCTTGGAATAATACGTGCGACGTGGCAAGATACAACTTTTTCTAATTGTTTTGCTGATATAGGACTAGTAATAGAAATTAAACATTTTTCCTCTGTAAAGTAGGCAACGTGTTTTTTTAAAAATGGATAGATATCTAAAGGTTTGACGCAAATGAAAATAAGCTGAGAGCGCTCAATTACTTCCTGCGCTGTTTTTGCTATATGAACAGAAGGATACTTCTCTTTTATATGATATGCTTTGGCAGGTGTACGATTAATAATAGTCAGGCACGAAGGTTTGACAGCATGGGTTTCTAAAAATGCATCGATCAATATATTCCCCATGTTTCCTGTCCCTATGATTCCTATGTTCAATGTTTCATCCCTCCTTCGTAACATCTTTCTCCTAAACAATATGAACCATGTTGTGAATTTATGAATTAGAGGTATAAAATGATGTGGAATTTTCAAAAGAAGTGGCTTGCTTTGCTAGGGGGTGTTGGAGTCGTCATTGTACTCTTTTTATGGCAGACGAAGCAACAAACGGAACAACAAACTGTTAAAATCGATACAACGATGAAGAGTGAAGAGAAAAAGAGTAAATTGAAAGCAGCAGATTCAAAAGAGCAGAAAAAAGTAATTATGATTGATATAAAAGGGGCTGTGCATCGAGAAGGGGTCTATGAGATGAGGGAAGGCGAGCGTGTGAAAGATGGGATTGAAAAGGCAGGAGGTTTCTTACCAGAAGCGGATATAGCAAAAGTGAATTTAGCACAAATTGTACAAGACCAAATGCTTCTGCATGTGCCGAGGAAAGGAGAACAAGTACAAGAAACAGCTATATCTTCACAGCAAGGTGGAAAAGTGCAAGTAAATCATGCTTCAAAAGAGCAACTTGAAAAAATAACGGGAATTGGCCCTCGAAAAGCAGAGGCGATTATGAAATATCGAGAAGAACATGGGCCATTTCAAAAAGTGGAAGACTTATTGGAGGTAGATGGTATTGGAGAGAAGTCACTTGAAAAAATAAAAGATCAAATAATTATTCCGTAAAAGATTGACGAGCTTTTTCTTCTTTCGCTACACTACAAGTAGATAAAAAAAGTAGGTGAAGATATGGAACGAATTTCTTGGGACCAATATTTTATGACACAAAGCCATTTATTGTCACTGCGTAGCACGTGTACAAGGCTTGCGGTAGGAGCAACAATTGTCCGGGATAAGAGAATTATTGCGGGTGGCTATAATGGTTCAATTAAAGGTGGTGTTCATTGTATAGATGATGGATGCTATGTGATCGATAATCATTGTGTACGCACAATTCATGCAGAAATGAATGCTTTATTGCAATGTGCCAAATTTGGTGTAAAAACAGAGGGTGCGGAAATTTATGTTACACATTTTCCTTGTTTACAGTGCTGTAAGGCGATTATTCAAAGTGGTATTACAGCTGTGTACTATGCGCAGGATTATAAAAACCATCCGTATGCTGTGGAACTATTCGAACAAGCAAATGTCACTGTGAAACATGTTCCGTTAGAATATGATATTACATCGATAGAACAGCAAGAACGTCATTGGCAATTAAAAGAGCTGTTCTCCTCTTTAGAAAAAGATGATGTAACAATGGATGAACTACAACAAGTATTCGCTAAAGCAAAAAAAATGCTATAAGTGCGTGTTCAAAAAGGAGGATAAAGAGTGCCGAGCAGTTCGAGGCGCGGAAGCCAGGAGGATACGGAGTGTAGATGGAACTGGCAACGTAACGAAGAAATGTGACAGTTATCTTTACCGGGCCTTTTGAATATCCGCTATAAGGGGTGAGTATGAGTTGCGTCGACAATGGGGCTATATTGCAATCTCATTTGTTATGGGGATTGCAATCGCCTGTTCTTCGTTTCAATTGTTGTCTGTTAGTGTATTTGGTTGCTATGTTTTATTCTGTATATATCGTGCTTCGCATAAAGTCCTCATTTTTTGTATACTGACATGTTTCAGTAGCTTTCTCTATACCTCATATATCGAGCAAGAAAACCAGCCGTCTAAAGACCTCCATTCCGAAGTGATAAAAGGAGTGATTCAAAATACGCCTATTATTAATGGAGATCGTCTTTCTTTTCAAATCGAAGATAATCACAAAGATAAGCTGCAACTGTTTTACAAAATTCAATCAGTGAAGGAAAAGGAGCACTTGCGGCAATTATATGCTGGGATGAAGTGCACTTTTAAAGGAGAAATAAAAGAACCGTCTAAAGCGCGTAATGCTCACGGGTTTGATTATCAGGATTACTTATATAAGCAACATGTTCATTTCTTATTTGAAGCAACGGAGATTTCAAATTGTAACAAAAATAAGTTGAGTTTTACAGATTGGCTCTTTCACTTACGACAAAATGCAGTTTCGAAAGTTTCAGAAATGTTTCCTGGGCAATCTGGAGCATTTATGAATGCGTTGTTGTTTGGTGATCGACAACAGATGACATTTGAAGTAGAAAAGCAATATCAACAGTTTGGGCTTATTCATCTACTAGCAATTTCAGGATCGCATATTGTATTGCTGACCGCAATTGGTTACTTTGTTTTACTTCGGATTGGTGTGACAAGGGAAATGGCAACGATATGTCTTATTGTTTGTATTCCGCTGTATATGTTTTTAGCAGGGGCATCTCCATCTGTTATGAGGGCTTCTGTAACAGGGGTTATATTACTATTGGCACTTATCCATTCTGTCCGTATTTCAAGCTTAGATACCCTTAGTATAACGGCTATATTGATGCTTTTATATGACCCTTATATGGTCTTTGATATTGGGTTTCAATTTTCGTTTGTTGGTAGTTTAGCCTTGCTATTGTCTGCCGATATTTTATTGCGACGTGATCAGGGGCTCGTGCGAAACACAATTTATCTTTCTATTATTTCGCAGCTTGCTAGTACGCCTATTTTGTTATATCATTTTGGTTATTTTTCTCCATATAGTGTCTTTCTCAATCTTATATTTGTCCCATTCTTATCCTGCATTGTATTGCCGTGTAGCATTATTATTTTTATATGTATGATATTTGTTCCTCTTGTAGCGAAATGGATTGCGCATGGATTATCGGTATGTTTAACATTCTCTAATGAATTTCTTCAGTACTGTGAAACCCTCCCGTTTCTACGCCTTACCTTCGGACAAACACCTCCATTTCTTGTAGCCATATATTGTTTAAGTTTAATTAGTATCTTCATCGTGTGGGAAAGAGCGGTTAGAAAAAAGTTTTTGTTTTTAGCTGCTGGATTGTTTCTTTTCGTATGTACTTGTCATTATATGTCTCCTTATTTTCGCCCGAGCGGAAGTGTTACATTTATTGATGTTGGACAAGGGGATGCGATATTAATTCGCCTTCCGTATGAAAAAGGGGTATATCTTATTGATACGGGAGGAACAATTCCGATTAAAAAAGAGCCTTGGCAACAGAAGAAACATGAGTTTTCTGTTGGATATGATATCCTCCTCCCATTTTTACAAAAGGAGGGGATTCGTACAATTGATAAGCTATTTGTAACGCATGGCGATACGGATCATATGGGAGCGGCTAAAGAATTATTATCCTCTATCGCTGTAAAAGAAATCATATTTGGAAAGAAGCAAGAAGATTCCATATTAGAAAAAGAATTGAAGAAAATTGCGAAGAAAAAAGGTATACAGATAAACGTGGTAGGAGAAGGAGATGGCTGGAAAGTAGATGAAGCGGAATTTACGGTGCTGTCCCCAGAAGGAAAAGAAAAAGATGATAATGATTCCTCCATTGTCCTATGGGCGAAACTAGGAGGGTTTACATGGCTGTTTACGGGGGACTTAGAAGAAAAAGGGGAGAGGCGTATAATAGAGCATTATCCAGAGCTATATGCGGATATTTTAAAGGTTGGGCATCACGGGAGTAAGACATCATCTTCTGCGTCTTTTTTACATCTTATTCAACCTAAGAAAGCAATTATTTCCGCTGGAGAACATAATCGATATGGGCATCCGCACCAGCAAGTGTTAGAGCGCTTAAGGGGGATGGACATTGAAATATGGCGTACGGATGAGCAAGGGGCCATTTCCTATGTTTTTCAAGGGGGGGAAGGAACGTTTCAGAGTAAGTTGACATATGATGAAACACAGAAAAGATTGAAAAAGAAGGCCGCAAGCAGCAGCCTTTAAGAACCTATAAATTTAATGATTGTTGCTATAATGAAAAGTGTTGCGAAAAAACCAAATGAAACGATAAAACCTACCCCTGAATCAACAGCGTCATTACGTTTACTTTGAACGTTTTGTTCAAATTCATTCATTTAGAATCCCTCCCCAACATTCCACTTTAGTATAAAATATTGTCAGAAAAAAATCTACAATTTCCATATGGAGATAAATAGAGCGTGTTATGTATTTTTCCACGAGTGTGTGATGGCAAAAGAGGAGAATTTTGATTTCCAAGCATGTTAACAGTTGGCACTTATACTTGAATGACGGTTGTGAATAATAAAAGTAAAGTGGTTACCGCACACCAATAAGAATCCCGGGGCTTATTGCGTGGCGTTTTATATAGATAAAGGAACGGGTAATTGCAGCCTGTTCCTTTGTACTTGTAAAACAAAAGATACCGCATTAGTATAAAGATATATTGCCAAGTTAGGGAGTAGGAAAAAGTATGAGTGATATACATAAGAAAATCAAAAAGAAACAGTTTGCACCACTTTATTTATTATATGGAACGGAAGCTTATTTTATAAATGAAACGATAAAGCTGATAACAACGGAAGCGCTCGTTGAAGAGGATCGTGAATTTAATGTTGTCACATATGATTTGGAAGAGGCATATTTAGAAGATGTAATAGAAGATGCAAGGACGCTTCCTTTTTTCGGAGAACGTAAAATACTATTAATAAAATCGCCATTATTTTTAACATCACAGAAAGAAAAATTGGAGCAAAATATAAAGATTTTAGAAGAATATATTGCTGAGCCTTCTCCATTTTCGATTGTCGTATTTGTAGCTCCTTATGAAAAGCTAGATGAGCGGAAAAAAATCACAAAATTATTAAAGAAAACAGCCGAAGTAGTAGAAGCAAATGAGATGCAAGTACAGGACGTCAGAAAGTGGGTTATAGCTCGTGCAGACGAAGTACATGTGTACATTGAAGATACAGCTGTTAGTTTGCTGTTAGAGCTTGTAGGAAGCAATGTAACGATGTTAGCAAAAGAAATGGATAAGTTGACTCTTTATGTTGGTACGGGCGGTGAAATTACAACAAAACTTGTGGCAGAACTTGTACCGAAATCGGTTGAACAAAATGTATTTGCTTTAACAGAAAAAGTGGTAAAAAAAGATATTGCAGGAGCAATGCGAATTTTAGACGGCTTATTTACTCAGCAGGAAGAACCGATTAAATTGCTTGCGCTATTAGTAAGTCAATTCCGTTTGCTGTATCAAGTAAAAGAATTACAGCAGCGTGGATACGGACAAAATCAAATTGCTTCACATATTGGGGTTCATCCATACCGAGTAAAGTTAGCGATGAATCAAACGAAATTTTTCTCATTTGAAGAGTTGAAAAAAGTTATTTTAGAGTTAGCTGAAGCTGACTATAGTATGAAAACGGGGAAAATGGATAAGAAACTTGTTTTAGAATTTTTCTTAATGCGGCTAAATCATATGTAATAAAAAGTTCATGCTATTTGCTGCATGAACTTTTTTACATGACGAATTGTATTATTA
>NZ_JBALQK010000044.1:0-1700 GCF_036965845.1 Bacillus sp. JJ1127
TCGGTTTGTTAATTGATGTATATATATATTTTCACACCCTTTCATCTGACATTCCTTATACAAAAACATCTCACTTAGATAGTGAGATGTTAAATGTTTGTGGTTCTGCAACGGTTTCATGCGTATCACCGCTGGCGAGAGCATCCGTTGTAAATGCTATTTTAGTCACATCTTTTTTTTCATCATCGAGTATTAATCCAATTATACCTTCCCTTGTTTCACCTGGCTTATACTCTTCCCTTGTCACACTCTTTGTACCAACCAGCGTATCCTCTCCGTATAAGAAATTTTGCTTCGTTACATCAAATTGCTGTGTTTCATTAATCGTAACATTGTTCATGGAGAAAAATTCCATGTTTTTATCTCCACTATTTTCTACTTTATATGTAATTTCAGCATAACGTACGTTATCACTAATCTCTTGTCCACTTAATGAAGCATATAATTCAGCATCTTCACGGCTAACTTTATCTCCAAGTCTACGTTGCACTTCATCTGGGCTTAATGCTGTATAAATTTTCAATGTGTCCTTTGCCTCTTTACTCATTTGTGACAACGAAATAACTTTGACATCTTGTACATGAATTTTCATTGGAGCCACCTCAAATGTTTGATTTATATGGTTCAATTGCTCCAATTTAAATGTTCCCCAGCCTTTCTCTTTAACAGCCTGTCCAACTTTTTTCAGTTCTTTACCACCATATTCAGTCGTCTCCGGAATCGTTTCTTTCTTCTTTGGCTCCTTCTTTTCTTCCTTATGGAAGCAGCCACTTAATATAACGAGACAACTACACAAAACACAAATACTTTTCCATATTTTCATCTTCTTATTACTCCTAACACTCACATTCTTCCTCTGTTTTCACCCTTACATGTGACAGGAAAAGGCCCTGATCGCTTCTATGCATAACCAGGATGCTCTCATCCACCTAAAAAGGGGGTATGTCGTTTTTTAACTTGTATTTATATAGATAATTCTCTTGTTTTATATAAAATAGAAACAATGAGAAGCCTACAAAAACACTTATAATCCCAGACACTATTATACTCCTTATTTGTAAAATATGAAAATAAGGGGGTAACAGCGCATGAACTATACATATTACTAGAGCCACAACTGCTGACCATGCCCAATATTTTCTTTTTTCATTAACAGAAGTTCTATCTACGTTTATTTGATCTCGATATTTCCAAAGGACATATATAAAAAGCAATATTCCAAAACACGTATTCCCATGCTGTATGTATTTATATATCAGTATCATTTCCTGTAAAAAGGAATAACAGTAGCTGAATGCGCAACTGTAAACGGCTTATTTAACTCCCTTCCTAACTTAAAAACTCTATCTACATAGAATACAATCTATCATAACGATATCAACGATTTATATGCAACATTTATTTTCACATTGGAATATCTATACTTTAGATGATACAATTTCCATGTAAGTTTTGAAAGATATGGAAACAAAGAAAAATACATATATATGAGAAGGCCTAGAATTTGCCGCTCTCCAATATATCATCTTACCCGCAAGCTGTCCCACACTTATATTTGTTGCTATATAAATCCATTTTAATTTTTCGACATCTAAATCCCTGCTATGCAGAATAAAAAGTAACCTACACTCGTTTGCTCTTTCTGTTTTTACTTCGCATGTGGCAGAAAAAGGCCCTGACCGCTTCTATGCATGAATAGA
>NZ_JBALQK010000045.1:0-35341 GCF_036965845.1 Bacillus sp. JJ1127
CTGACAACCTTTTTATTATGTCGTATATTGCCAACGCGCCGATATATGAAAAATGGATAGGAAGCGTCTATGTATAGTTTGATTTTTTACTCATAAAAAGACCCCCAGACACATAAACCTGTAATGACATACAGTTTGGGAGGGGGAAAAGAAGTGACAACAGATCATTCATTACGTTTTTCATTAAAAGAATCGGTTTGGTTCCAAAGCGGACAGGAAGTCGAAGAACTTTTGTCAATTTCGTTAGATCCAGACGTTGAGATAGAAGAGCTTGATTATGAGGTAATTGTAAGAGGGCAGTTAGATTTAACAGGGGAATATGTTGCTAGACAAGATGACTCTGAATTTTCACTGAGGGAGTTATCTCCCGCAAAAGCAATTGATTATGTAGAAACAAGAGAAGACGGGGTAAACGAACTCGTCCATTCTTTTCCACTAGAAATTTCGATTCCGCGAAATCGAGTAAAACAGATTGAAGAATTGTATGTTTCGATTGAGGAATTTGATTATGAGCTAAAAGAAAATGGCTGTTTACAACTATTAGCGGATATATCCATCTCTGGCCTGTGTGATGAAGAGAGAGTGCCAGATGAAATGGAAGAGGTAGAAATTGAGTATGCGGAAGTTAAGAGAGAGCAGGAAATAAAAGCTGTAGATGAGGAGAAAACATCGGTAGAGGCTGAAGAAGTAACGCTTCACACAGAATCAAATGGATGGGAAGATTATGCATTTGAACCGTTTCAATTAGAGGAGCGGAAAGAACAGGGGTTAGAAGAGGAAGCAGAACAAGAAACAGAACAAGAAACAGAACAAGAAGAGCGGGAAAAAGAACAAGAAGTCACACCTCAATTTGAATTGTTCGGCCGGAAGGGTTTTAAGAAAGAGAAAGTAGAGAAAGTGAAAGAAGAACAGGAAGAATCATCATACTCACAAAGAGATGAAAATGCACTATATTTAACGAAATTATTTACAAAAGAGCCGCAGGAAGAGTTCACAAAGTTACGGATGTACTTCGTGCAAGAAGGAGATACAATTGAATCGGTTGCAGAGCGTTATGAAACGTCTGTACAGCACTTACACCGCATCAACCAAACGGATGACATTTATTTAACCGCAGGGCAGGTTATATATATACCTGTTTCAAAAGCGAAGGTAAAGTGAGTGAAGAATTTTCTTCACTCACCGCTTTTCTTTCATTTTACTGTTTGTGAAGGGTGATTTAAGTTTTGCTTTATTTGTATTTTTTGAATGAGAAAGGATCAGTCGTATGGATATAGAATTACGAAATCGCTATGAACCAATCGTCAGACGATATCAACTGGACACCCAGCATATGGAAGAACACGGAAATGTAATGAAAATTTATACGAATCAAGGTCCATATGCATTAAAGAAATTACCAGATAAAAGATTAGAGCGGAATAATTTCATGCATCATATTCAATATTTAAAAGAAAAAGGATTTTCAAATTATGTACCTATTTATCATGCGACGGACGGAAATTATATTTTAAGTGATGGAACATATAGTTATTATTTAATGCCTTGGCTTGAGCGAGCGGAAGGGCATGGGGAGGACAATGACCAATATCATAAAATGTTTCAGACATTAGCGATGCTCCACCAAAAAACGATAAAAGAAGAAACATATACAGAAGAAGCTTTGGAGGGTCATTATACGAATATATCAGAGCGCTGGGAGAGGGAGGGAGAGACGTTAGAGCAATTTCTTGTAGAATCTGAGGCGAAGTGGTACATGTCTCCGTTTGAATTACAATATTGTACGTATTTTCATCATGTCATGAGGGCACGTGATTTTGCAACAAAACAACTGACTGAGTGGTATGAAGCGATGAAAGAGAAAGAGAAAACGCGCGTTTCTTTTGTGCATGGAAATGTATCACTCAATCATTTTTTATTTGACTATGAACGGAATGGTTATTTTATTAGTTTAGAAAGATCCCAGTTCGCAACACCTGTGCAAGATATTGTTAGCTTTTATTCCCGCTCTTTGAACACATATCCAATTGCGAGAAGCGATCGCTTTGAATGGTATCAAGCATACCAAAAGAATTTTCCATTTACAAAAGAAGAGCAGCTCTTAATGTTCGCTTATTTAACGTATCCCTCCCCATTTATTCGACAAATTCATTCTTATACAAGCGCACAACAAGTTCGTAATAAACAGAAAGAACTGCATGGTGTGAAAATGTTACAGCAATCACATTGGCTTGTAAGTAACGTAGAGTATTTTATTTCACAATTACAAGCTGCGCAGCAAGGAAACGGATAACAGCCGTAGTCTCAAGGTTCTTTGAGGCTACGGCTGAAAATGTAAGCGGATTGTGGCTACAACAAAAATAATAAGGATGATGAAATCTAAAAAGGTTGGAAATAGTAAAGTGCGAATCCCTTGGAAAATAGTAAGTGGGATTGCAAAATCAGAAAACATTGTTTGCAAATTTCTGGCCCATGAAGGGGCAGAAAAATTGTAGGTGCGTCGATATCGTCGCATAATGATTCCCCCGTATAGGAAGTGTAACTGCTTTATTGTCATATAGGAAAGGTGAAGGTAATATTACAGTATGCAGGATAAGTACCCAAGGTGCTTGTGTTGCATTTTTTAGTTTCTTGCATATATTATAAAAAACTGGTTAAGCTGATTGAAAATAGAATGTAATCATTCTAGATGTAAGTCGAAAAATATTTTTATCTTGACGAATATGGTTTCGTTTTTTACACTATTGTATATAATAAATAACAATTATATAAATGCATTGAAGGGGAAGAGTATAACATTAAACGTCTTCAGAGAGGAGAATTATTAGCTGGGAGATTCTCTAGATAGTCATGTTAGAAGGTAGCCCTGGAGCATCTTTTCTGAACGGAGTCATTCTCATTAGGAAAAGACGGATTTGTCCGTTATCAAATTAAGAGTATAAGCAAATTTTGAATTTGTTTGTAAATAAAGGTGGTACCGCGATGTCCCTCGTCCTTTTTGGATGAGGGGCATTTTTTATTTTGAAGGAGGGAAAGTAATGTCAAACACGGAAAAGAATTTACCAACTAAATATGATCATATGTCCGTTGAAGAAGGCCGTTATAAATGGTGGCTTGAGGGCAAATATTTCGAAGCAACAGGAGATGAAAAGAAACAACCTTATACAATCGTAATCCCACCGCCAAACGTAACTGGTAAGTTGCACTTAGGTCATGCTTGGGATACGACGCTTCAAGATATTTTAACTCGTACAAAGCGTATGCAAGGTTACGATGTATTATGGCTTCCAGGAATGGACCATGCTGGTATCGCAACGCAAGCGAAAGTAGAAGGAAAACTTCGTGAAGAAGGTATTTCACGTTACGATCTTGGCCGTGAGAAGTTCCTTGAAAAAGCTTGGGAATGGAAAGAAGAGTACGCTTCTCACATTCGTCAACAATGGGGGAAAGTTGGTTTAGGACTAGACTATTCTCGCGAACGTTTCACATTAGATGAAGGTTTATCTGATGCGGTTAATAAAGTATTCGTTCAATTGTACGAAAAAGGCTTAATTTACCGCGGTGAATATATTATTAACTGGGACCCAGCAACACGCACGGCTCTTTCTGATATTGAAGTAATTCATAAAGATGTTCAAGGTGCATTCTACCATATGAACTACCCATTAACAGATGGCTCTGGTCACATTCGTCTTGCAACAACTCGTCCAGAAACGATGCTTGGTGATACAGCAGTAGCAGTACATCCAGAAGATGATCGTTACAAACATCTAATAGGAAAAACAGTTACACTGCCAATCGTAGGCCGTGAGATTCCGATTATTGCTGATGAATACGTAGAAAAAGATTTCGGAACAGGCGTTGTAAAAATTACACCAGCTCATGACCCGAATGACTTTGAAGTAGGTAACCGTCATGACTTACCACGTATTTTAGTAATGAACGAAGATGGAACGATGAACGAAAAGGCTGGTAAGTATAACGGTATGGATCGTTTTGAATGCCGTAAAGCGTTAGTGAAAGATTTACAAGAAGCTGGCGTATTAGTAGAAATCGAGCCTCATATGCATGCAGTAGGTCATAGTGAGCGTAGCGGTGCAGTTGTTGAGCCTTACTTATCAACACAATGGTTTGTAAAAATGGCTCCACTTGCAGAAAAAGCAGTAGAACTTCAACAAAAAGAAGAAGAGAAAGTAACGTTCGTACCAGATCGTTTTGAAAACACGTACTTACGTTGGATGGAAAACATTCATGATTGGTGTATTTCTCGTCAGTTATGGTGGGGACACCGCATTCCAGCTTGGTACCATAAAGAAACTGGTGAAGTGTACGTAGGTACAGAAGCACCAGCGGATATTGAAAACTGGAATCAAGATAACGACGTACTTGATACATGGTTCAGTTCAGCGCTATGGCCGTTCTCAACACTTGGTTGGCCAAATGAAGATGCAGCAGACTTTAAACGTTACTATTCAACAGATGCTTTAGTAACTGGTTATGACATTATCTTCTTCTGGGTATCTCGTATGATTTTCCAAGGTTTAGAGTTTACAGGAGAGCGTCCATTTAAAGATGTATTAATTCACGGTTTAGTTCGTGATGAGCAAGGACGTAAAATGAGTAAATCTCTTGGTAACGGTATTGATCCGATGGATGTTATCGAGAAGTATGGTGCAGATGCAATGCGCTACTTCTTATCAACAGGAAGTGCACCAGGTCAAGATTTACGTTTCAGCATGGAGAAAGTAGAATCTACTTGGAACTTCATTAATAAAATTTGGAATGCATCACGCTTCGTATTAATGAACATGGATGACATGAAATATGAAGAAATCGATTTAACTGGTGAAAAATCAGTTGCTGATAAGTGGATTTTAACTCGTTTAAATGAAACGATTGAAAGTGTAACACGTAACATGGATAAATATGAGTTCGGTGAAGCTGGTCGTTCATTATACAACTTCATTTGGGATGATTTCTGTGACTGGTACATCGAAATGGCGAAGCTTCCACTATACGGTGAAGATGAAGCAGCTAAGAAAACAACGCGTTCTATTTTAGCTTACGTACTAGACCAAACGATGCGTCTATTACACCCATTCATGCCATTCGTAACAGAGAAGATTTGGCAGCATTTACCACATGAAGGCGAATCTATTACGGTAGCTGCATGGCCAACAGTTCGCGAAGATTTACAAGATAAAGAGGCGGCAGCAGAAATGCACCTTCTAGTTGATATCATTCGCTCTGTTCGTAACATCCGTGCAGAAGTAAATACGCCAATGAGCAAAAAAGTTCAAATGCAAATTAAAGCAAAAGATGAAGCGGTACTGACGCAGCTTACGAAAAATAGCTCTTACATTGAGCGTTTCTGTAATCCAAGTGAATTAACAATTAAGACTGATTTACAAGCGCCAGAAAAAGCGATGACTGCAATCGTATCAGGTGCAGAGTTATTCTTACCGTTAGCTGATCTTATCAATCTTGATGAAGAGAAAGCACGTCTTGAAAAAGAACTTGAGAAGTTCGATAAAGAAGTAGAACGTGTACAGAAGAAACTTTCAAATCAAGGATTCGTAGCGAAAGCTCCTGCAGCAGTTATTGACGGAGAGCGTGCAAAAGAGCAAGATTACCTAGAAAAACGCGAAGCAGTTCGTCAACGTCTAGCTGATCTTCAAAAATAAAAATTATTTTTAAGAGACTTGCCATATTGGTGAGTCTCTTTTCTTTGCGTATAATAGAGTGAAGAAAGTTGTTTTTTTGAAAGGGGAATAGCACGCGTGGTACATACATACGAAGAAGCAATCGGCTGGATTCATAGCCGATTAAAGTTTGGTATTAAACCAGGATTAGAAAGAATGCAGTGGATGCTAGAGGAACTTGGAAATCCCGAGCGTCATATAAAATGTGTGCATCTTGCAGGTACAAATGGAAAAGGTTCAACTTTAACGTATATGCGTTATATGCTGCAAGCTGAAAACTATAAAGTTGGAACATTTACGTCTCCATACATTGAAACATTTAATGAACGAATTAGCGTTAACGGTACACCGATTGCAGATGAAGAAATTACTAAGCTTGTAAATATGGTAAAACCAGTTGTAGAAAAATTAGATGAAACAGATTTAGGAGAAGCAACGGAGTTTGAAATTATTACAGTAATGGCAATTTGCTATTTCGGTAAAGTAAACTTCTGCGACATTGTCTTATTTGAAACTGGTCTCGGCGGTCGTTTTGATTCTACAAATGTCATTCATCCGGTTCTAACAATAATTACAAATATCGGCCATGATCATATGCATATTCTAGGAAATACGCTAGGGGAAATTGCGTACGAAAAAGCAGGGATTATTAAATCGGGCGTTCCTGTTATTACCGGAGTACAGGATGAAGAAGCACTTGAGGTTATCAAAAAGGTTGCCAAAGAAAAGAGTGCAAGCTTGTATGAGCTTGGAAAACAATTTACAGCGATGCGTCAGCGTTCGGATGCAGATGGAGAGCACTTTGATTTTTCTTGTCCGTTTGCTTCGTTTGAGGAAGTTCGGATTTCGATGAAAGGAAGTCATCAGGTAGGCAATGCAGCATTAGCATTAATGGCAGTTATGTATCTTAAAACATATTTGTCATTCTTACTGGAAGAGGAGCATATTCGCACAGGATTAAGTGAAGCGTATTGGATTGGACGATTTGAAAAGTTGCAAAGTAATCCTGATGTCATTATAGATGGCGCTCATAATCCAGAAGGAATTACGAGTCTTGTAAAAACAGTGAAGGATCATTATAACGATAAAAACGTTATTGTTTTATTTACTGCCCTTGGTGATAAACAGCTAAACAACATGGTAGGACAATTAGAAACAATTGCAGATGAAATGGTTTTTACAACATTTACGTTTGATCGTGCGATTTCTGCTGAAGAGCTTGCGACTCATTCAAGTAAGGAAACAAAACAAGTTTTTGAGAATTGGAAAGAAGCCATTGATACGAAGATGAATCATCTTCAAGAAAGTGATGCTTTCATCATAACAGGTTCTCTTTATTTCATTTCAGAAGTTCGAAAATATATTCTTGAGAAAAACTAGGACAGCAACTGCTGTCCTAGTTTTTTTGTTCTACAAATGAAGACGAATGCATAGATATAGGATAACTATATGGGAGAATTTGACGAATCCCTCTGACAAATATCTCGGTTTTTTATGAAATGAATATGATATGATGCGGACAACGATAAGAGGTGAGGTGTGAGCGTATGGACAAGCAATCACGAACAATCTCGGTTAAGGTAAACGGAACAGAAGCGAAGTATGAAGAAAAGAAGAAGGAAAAAGATGAGTTTGATTGGATGGCAGTCGATAGTGAAACTCCGCAAAATGTAGTCCCGTTTCAGAAAACAAAGATATCCTCTATCAAACAATATCAAAAAAAATGGAGCAATGCTCTTATCTTTACAGTTGCAGCTGCGATTATTATTGGCACGATGCTCGGAATGAGCATGCTTCATTTATTAACGGGGGAAGGGAGAACTGAAGAAGCGACGGTAACAGCTTCTCCGCAGCCGAGTGGAACAGAAACGAAGGAAGTAGGAACTGAGGAGAAGAAGAAAGAGAAGTCAAAGACAGGAAATGCGGCAGCTTTAGCGCCAATCACGCTATTTTTTGTTCAAGGAGGTCTATATTCCTCTGAAGAAAAAGGACAGGCTGCCATTCAAGAGTGGAAAGAGAATGGTGGCGCAGCAGCTTTAAAATCGAATGGTGATAAGTATTCACTTGTTGTGGCTATTGCTAGTGATGAACAATCTGTAGATAAATTAATGGAACAGTATAAGAAAGATGGCATCTCTGTTTTGAAAAAGAGCTGGGAGATTACCGATAAAGCATTGCTAAAAAATGATAAGGAATTTGGCTCCTTTTTAAACAAGTTACAGTCCTTATGTACTCATTTTGTAAAATATGCATCCAGTGTACAGGCAGGGGGAAAAGGTGATCAAAAAGAAATAGATGCGATAGAAAAGGAATGGAAGACAATTGAAAAAGAAGGAAAAGCAATGAAGCGTGAGGACGTGAAAAAATTATATACGTATGCATCCATAGCGGTACAAACGATTAAAGAAGGGAAGGGTGATAAGGAGGCAGTAGCAAAATTAAATCAAGTTGTTATTGATAGTTTACTTTCATATGAAAAAATAGTTTCACAAAAAGCGAAATAATAGGATAATAAAATGAAGAGGGAAGAAGTGTGTAAACTTCTTTCCTTTCTTTCGGTTTTATACTAGATCAAAGTGCTTTCTTTATGTACAGAATATAGTCGTATAAAAACGAAAACTTTTATTTCCTAAAAAGAAAATGATATTTTTACAATTTGTGGGGAAAATATTCATTTGATACGATCAAGTTATATGATTCTGTTACATGTAAGAAAGAAAGGAGAAAACATGAAAAAACTTATTTTAGCTTCTGGATCACCACGCCGTAAGGAACTGCTTGAACTAGCAAACGTCCCGTTTGAAATTGTCGTAAGTGAAATAGAAGAAACAATCGGTGCATATTCGTCACCTTCTGATATTGTGATGTCACTTTCTTTGCAAAAAGCGTCTGCTGTAGCAGAAAATCACGAAGATAGTGTGGTATTAGGGGCAGATACAATTGTTACATATGAATCGCGTATTCTTGGAAAGCCTAACGATGAAGCGGAAGCGAAGAGAATGTTGCAGCTCTTATCAGGAAAGACACATGAAGTATATACAGGTGTTGCACTCATTTCAAAAGAAAAAACGGTCACATTTTATGAGCGCACAGAAGTTACGTTTTGGGAGTTAACGGAAGAAGAGATTGATGCGTATATTGCAACGAAAGAACCGCTTGATAAGGCTGGAAGTTATGGTATTCAAGGGAAAGGTTCTATCTTTGTTCACCATATTCAAGGAGATTATTACAGTGTAGTAGGTTTACCAATTGCGCGTCTTGTTCGTGAATTGAAACAGTTTGATAGCGATGCATCCCATGCGTGAAATTGCATGGGGTTTTCTTTGCGACAAATTGAAAAAGGAGTGAAGATATGAACGGTATTCGTGATGTTTTGAAAGAGGAACAGCCACGGGAGCGTTTATTATTAGAGGGAGCAAGCAATTTATCGAATCGGGAACTTCTTGCAGTGTTGCTTAGAACTGGTTCTAAGGAAGAATCGGTTCTAACATTAGCAGGCAAAATTTTGTGCCATTTTGACGGATTACGAATGTTAAAAGATGCTACAATAGAGGAGATGACAAGTATCCATGGTGTGGGGATCGCAAAAGCATCTCAGCTTATTGCTGCTTTCGAACTAGGACGAAGAATGGTGCGCCTAGAGTATCAAAATAGATATAGCATTCGAAGTCCAGAAGATTGTGCTAGGTATATGATGGAAGAGATGCGCTTTTTGCAACAGGAGCATTTCGTTTGTTTATATCTAAATACGAAGAATCAAGTGATGCATCGGCATACAGTTTTTATTGGAAGCTTAAATGCCTCAATTGTACATCCTCGCGAGGTGTTCAAGGAAGCCTTTCGCCGCGCAGCAGCCTCTATTATCTGTCTGCATAATCACCCTTCAGGAGATCCGACGCCAAGCCGCGAAGATATTGAAGTAACAAAACGGTTAGTGGAATGCGGTAAGATTATTGGAATTGAAGTTCTTGATCATATCATTATAGGCGACCATAAATTCGTGAGTTTGAAAGAAAAAGGTCATATTTAAGACTATTCTTTTTACTTATTTTGTTTTATAATGTGATTTATGAGTTTTTTGTAGACAATCATCTACAATAAAGGATAAAAAATATAAAAACGTACTGTTTTATTATAAATATAAAGTAAGAAAATGAGTCCGTGAAAATGAGAAAGGAAGATAGATGACATGTTTGGAATTGGTGGTTTTACTCGTGATCTTGGAATAGACTTAGGAACAGCGAATACGCTTGTATATGTGAAAGGAAAAGGTGTTGTTTTACGCGAACCTTCAGTTGTAGCACTGCAAACTGATTCAAAACAAATCGTTGCAGTTGGTAGCGATGCGAAACAAATGATTGGTCGTACACCAGGAAACGTAGTGGCTCTTCGCCCTATGAAAGACGGCGTAATTGCTGATTATGAAACAACAGCAACAATGATGAAATATTATATTCAACAGGCGCAAAAATCAAATGGATTTTTCTCTCGTAAGCCTTATGTAATGGTATGTGTTCCATCTGGTATTACAGCCGTAGAAAGACGTGCAGTAATTGATGCAACTCGTCAAGCTGGCGCGCGTGATGCATACCCAATTGAAGAGCCATTTGCAGCAGCAATTGGTGCAAACTTACCGGTTTGGGAGCCAACTGGTAGTATGGTTGTTGATATTGGCGGTGGTACAACAGAAGTTGCAATCATTTCATTAGGTGGGATTGTAACAAGTCAATCTGTTCGTGTTGCTGGTGATGATATGGATGATTCAATCATTCAGTACATTAAGAAAAACTACAACTTAATGATCGGGGAAAGAACAGCGGAAGCTTTAAAAATGGAAATTGGATCTGCTGGGGAACCAGAAGGTGTTGAACCAATGGAAATCCGTGGTCGTGATTTAGTAAGTGGTTTACCAAAAACAGTATTAATTAAACCAGAAGAGATTGCAGAAGCATTAAAAGATACAGTAGATGCAATCGTAGAATCTGTTAAAAACACATTAGAAAAAACTCCACCTGAGTTAGCAGCGGACATTATGGACCGTGGTATTGTATTAACAGGTGGTGGTGCATTACTTCGCAACTTGGACAAAGTAATTAGTGATGAAACAAAAATGCCAGTTCTTGTTGCAGAAAATCCATTGGATTGCGTAGCAATTGGAACAGGTAAAGCGTTAGATAATATTGACCTTTTCAAAACTGCTCGTTAATATTCCGAAATAAAAAACAATGAAATTAAGAGGGTGTGAACGTGCCACAGTTTTTCTTAAACAAAAGATTAATTGTTTTGTTAGTTAGTATTATTCTTCTCGTGGCATTGATTGGAATCTCATTGAAAGAACGGAAGAGTTTAACATGGCCAGAGCAGTTTGTAAAAGATACTGTCGGTGTTGTAGAACGTGTATTCCAAAAGCCAGCGAATTATGTTGCCGGATTCTTTGAGAATGTAGAAGATGTAAAGCGCACGTATGAAGAAAATAAACAGTTAAAAGAAAAATTAGATAATTATGCGACGTTATCAGCAAACGTAGAAAATTTAAAAAAAGAGAACAAGGAATTAAAAGAGCAAGTTGGTATAAAAGATTCACTTGATGCTCACCAAGAAATTCAAGCTACTGTTGTCTCTCGTAATCCAGATAAATGGTACGATTTAGTTGGAATTGATAAGGGAGCACAACAAGGTATTAAGAAAGATATGGCTGTTATGACTCCAAAAGGCTTAATTGGGCGTGTGAAAAGTGTATCTCAATTTACGTCAACAGTAGAGTTGTTAAGCTCCATGAATCGTACAAACCGTATTTCTGCTGTTGTACAAGGAAAAGAAGATAGCATCTTTGGATTAATTGAAGGCTATGACAAAGAAAAACAATTACTTCTTTTCACAAAGATTTCATCTAATGTACAAGTAGAAAAAGGTCAGATGGTTGTAACATCTGGACTTGGTGATATTTTCCCGAAAGGTTTAGTGATTGGGAAAATTGTAGATGTTCAACCAGATGCATACGGATTAACACAAACAGCTTATGTAGAACCTGCTGCGGATTTAAATGATGTAAATCATATTATGGTTGCAAAACGAACTATGCCTTCAGCACCGTTAGAACAATAAGGGGGAGAAGAGATGACGACTATTTTAAAAAGGGCGGTTCTTCCTCTTCTGCTCCTTTTTGTTTTTTTATTTGAAAATATGTTTTCGACTGTAGTTCCGACAGAATTATTTTGGAAGGGTAGCATAGCAGCGCCGCATTTCCTTATCATTGTTCTATGTTTCATTACCGTTTATTACAGTCCCCTTCAAGGCATTTACTATGGACTATTATTCGGTTTTTTATTTGATACGGTGTACACAGAACTTGTTGGTGTATATATATTTGCTTATCCGATTTTAGCGTATCTTGTTTATAGTGCGATGAGAGTCTTGCAATTGAACTTATTTATTGTTTCTTTTATCGTATTAACGGGTATTGCAGCATTAGAGTATTATGTATATGGATTCTTAACGTTATTAGGACGTATTCACGTACCAGCGCATATCTTTTTCACAGATCGTCTCCTCGCTACTTTATTGCTAAATGGAATTTTCTTATTGATAGTTTGTTTCCCACTGAGACGATATCTTGTGCGTCTTTCAAAAGCGATGGAAGAAAAAGAAAAAAGGATTTTCTGATTTTATGTCGAATTGAATCGGTGGGGTGAACTTTAGTGGAAGAAAAAAAGCAACAGAATGTAACAATAAAGGGGACAAAAGATGGACTAACACTTCATTTAGATGATTGCTGTTTATTTACTGAATTGTTGCAAGAACTGGATGAGAAACTTTCAACCCATTATTACGATGGTGATGAGCGCTCATTAATTGAAGTGTATGTTAAAGTAGGAAATCGCTATTTGACAGAGGTGCAACAAGAAGAAATTCGTACCTTAATTCGCAATAAGAAAAATCTTGTTGTGGATTCTATTGAGAGTGATGTTATAACAAAAGCTGAGGCTATAGCTTGGAAAGAAGAAACAGAAATTGTCCCTATTTCCAAAATTGTTCGCTCGGGTCAAGTTTTGCATGTAAAAGGGAATCTATTATTAATTGGAGATGTTAATCCAGGCGGAACGGTTATCGCTGGGGGGAATATTTTTGTCATTGGAACATTACGAGGAATTGCACATGCTGGATATTATGGAGATACAGATGCTGTAATTGCGGCATCTGTTATGAATCCAATGCAACTTCGAATTAGTGATGTGACAATGCGGGCTCCGGAAGAGAAAGAAGACGGAGCAGAGACGGCAGAATGTGCGTATATTAATGAGAACAATCACATTGTTGTCGATCGCCTGCAACTTCTCACTCATCTTAGACCTAATTTAACAAAGTTAGAAAGGGGAATTGTATAGCTGTGGGAGAGGCAATAGTAATTACATCTGGAAAAGGCGGGGTAGGCAAAACTACAACGTCTGCAAACATTGGTACAGCCTTGGCATTATCCGGGAAAAAGGTATGTTTAATTGACACGGATATTGGTCTAAGAAATTTAGACGTAGTAATGGGGCTAGAAAATCGTATTGTATTTGATCTTGTTGATGTCGTCGAAGGTCGTTGTCGTTTACCTCAGGCTCTCATTAAAGATAAGCGCTTTGATGAGCTTTATTTATTACCTGCAGCACAAACGAGTGATAAATCCGCGGTAACACCTGAACAAATGGATGAGTTAATACAACTATTACGTCAAGATTATGATTACATATTAATTGATTGTCCTGCAGGTATTGAGCAGGGATTTAAAAATGCAGTAGCAGGTGCGGATAAAGCAATTGTTGTAACGACACCTGAAGTATCTTCTATGCGCGATGCGGATCGTATTATCGGGCTTTTAGAAAAAGAAGATATTGAACCACCAAAACTTGTCATTAACCGTGTGCGTAGTCATATGTTACATGAGCAAGATATGCTTGATGTAGATGAGATTGTACGTACACTTTCGATTGAACTACTTGGAATTGTCGAAGATGATGATGAAGTTATTCGTGCTACAAATACAGGGGAGCCTGTAGCATTGCAGCCAACTGGAAAAGCAGCGTTAGCTTATCGAAATATTGCAAGACGCTTGTTAGGTGAAAATGTACCATTACAAGCGTTTGAACGAGAGAAAGTATCCGTATTTACAAAGATGAAAAATTTCTTTGGAATTCGTTAGAAGCACTTCGCATATATGCGGAGTGCTTTCTTTTTTCTTCTCATGAATATCTTCCTGTTAGGGCTCATACATATGTACAAACTGTATAAAGTTACGCAAATAGATAACGGTGTCTACTTTGAAGTTTCACTTGATTTGTTAATTGAATAAAAGGTGAAAAAAGGAAGGGGACAGTATGAAGAATAGACGGGTAGAGGAAATTCGAAAACGGATTGCGAAGAGAAAAGAAGAACAAGAGAGGCTAGAGGAAGAACAATATTTCTCTGGAGAAAATTTTGATGGGGAAACGATATTCATTGAAGAAGGTGAAAAGGAGATTCATCCCCTTTTTCGTAAGGAAGTCTTTTTATTTAAGGTTTTACTATCCGCCATACTGGTTCTTTCAGTAGCCATTTTATTTAAAAATGCGCCCGCCCCTCTTAATGGAGCGCGAACTGCTGTAACGAAAGTGATGCAGGAAGAATTTCAGTTTGCGGCAGTGTCAAAATGGTATGAGGATCAATTTGGAAAGCCACTTGTATTTTTGTCTACGAGTAAAAAGAAGCAAGGGGCAGAACAAAAAGATTATGCAGTTCCAGCCTCTGGGAAAGTCATGCAAGGCTTTCAGAAAAATGGGCAAGGCGTATTTGTACAAACAGCTGCGGATGCAACTGTTGAATCAGTGAATGAAGGAGTTGTTATTTTTGCTGGCAAGAAAGACGGGCTTGGAAATACAGTTGAAATTCAACATGCGGATGGTACGGAATCATGGTATGGAAATTTAAATGAAACATCAGTGAAGTTATATGATTACGTTTCAAAGAAGCAAAAAGTTGGAACAGTCGGTAGTGATATGGATCATAAGAATGGTAAATTTTATTTTGCAATCAAAAAGAATGAAAAATTTATCGACCCGATTCAGGTGATTTCATTTGACTAAATATAGCGAAGTACTGTCAAAAATTACGATACATCCATTGTTCTGGGGGATTATAACCATTGGGATTTTTACGGCACGTTTTAAAGAATTATTACTTTTATTTTCCATTGTATTGATTCATGAACTTGGGCATGCATTCGCAGCGGCCCATTATAACTGGCGCATCAAGCAAATACAACTCTTGCCATTTGGTGGTGTGGCGGAGCTTGAGGAACATGGGAATAAGCCGTTAAAAGAAGAATTAGTCGTTGTGATGGCAGGGCCGATTCAACATGTATGGATGATTGGAATGGCATATATTTTATATCGAGCAGGATGGGTTAATGATGACCTGTATCATTTTTTTGTGTGGAACAATTTCATCATTTTAGGGTTTAATTTGTTGCCGATTTGGCCACTGGATGGCGGGAAAGTTTTATTTAATGTGTTATCACATCGATTTCCTTATTTACAAGCACATGAGAAAATGATGAAAATATCATGTGTTTTTTTTAGTGTGATATTGGGATGGCAGCTACTTTGGAATAGTAATAATATTATGATGTGGGTGCTTCTTCTTTTTTTAGCCCTTTCGTTATATCAAGAATGGAAGCAGCGGCGTTATGCATTTATGCGTTTTTTACTAGAACGTTATTATGGAAACAAGCGAGGTATTGAAAAGATTGCTCCCATTGAGGTGAAAACAGATGATCGGTTATATACGATTTTCACAAAGTTCCGCAGGGGGTATAAACATTCCATTATTGTTCATGGTAAATATAAAGAGCACTATACATTAGATGAAAATGAATTGCTATACGCGTACTTCACTGAAAAACGAACAACCTCATCTGTGGAAGAGTTAATTGGTTAGTGTTGACGATGACACTAACCTTTTATATTGTAGGAAGAAAAGAAACTGAAAAGTGAGGAAGGTATTTTGAAGACGTTATACATCAATTATACGGGTTCTGAAAAGAGAGTGGCTATAGAAGAAAAACAAAAGATTGTTGAGCTTTTATGGCAACGGAATGAAGATCAAGAAATTGTTGGACACATTTATGTTGGACGTGTTGTGCGAACGATTGCTGGGATGAACGCAGCATTTGTAAACATCGGTTTAGAAAAACATGCTTACCTTTCATATGATGATGTGCCAGCGTCATATCGAGTACATGAAGGACAAGCATTGCTCGTGCAAGTGGTAAAAGAAGCGATTGATACAAAAGGACCGAAGCTAACAGCGAATGTGGAATTTACCGGGAAATATGTCGTTTATATGCCATATGATGAAATGCGTGCTGTTTCCCGGAAAATAAAAAGTCATAAGAAAAGGCAACAATTACTTGAAATTCAAGTAGAAGGAACGGGAGGATATATTTTTCGTTCAGCATGTGAAAAAGGTGCAATTGATGAAATACAAGCTGAAATGCAACATTTTCAAGAGCTATTTGAAGATTTAAAAAGAAAAGAGGGGCAAGGAAAGGCCCCGATACTTCTCCATCGCCCAGCAACTTTTTTAGATCGTGTATTTCAAGAGAATCCTATTGAATCGGTAGAAAAAGTAATTGTAGATACGAGAAGTATCGTAAAGGAATTGGAAGATAAAGTAGGAAAAGAAAAGGTGTCATTCTACAGTGAAAAGGCTTCTATGTTCAGTCATTTTGGCGTAGAGCGAGAAATTGAAAAAGCACTGCAAAAAATCGTATGGTTACAGAACGGTTCGTATTTAATTATCGAACAAATGGAGACGATGACAATAATCGATGTGAACACTGGTAAATTTACCGGGAAACAAAACTTACAGGATACAGTAGTACGAACAAATGAAATGGCTGCCGAAGAAATTGCTCGCCAGTTAAGGCTTCGTGATATTGGGGGTATGATATTAATTGATTTCATTAATATGAAAAAACAGGCTGATAAGGAGAAAATAAGAGAGAGCTTAATTACGGCTTTACAAGGGGACCGTACCTATACGAGAGTACTTGGATTTACCGAACTAGGTATTTTAGAAATGACACGTAAGCGCAAAAAACACTCGCTGCGTGATGTATTACTAGAAGATTGTTCACAGTGCAAAACGACAGGGTATATCATTTCTAATGAAACAATCGCATATGAGCTAGAAAGAGAGCTTATTACATATAGTCATGTAGAAGATGAAGCAGTGCTAATCGCAGCACCGAAAGAAGTACAAAAAGCATTTTCACATAAAGAATTACAAAAAAATATACCGTTTCAAATTTATTTTACAGATGAAGAAGCTGAGAAGTATGCGATTATTCGATTTGGAACGAAGCACGAAATGATGAATCGAAAAAAATAGTTAGCAGAACATTTATTGACAATCGTCCATGTTTCATGGTAACATCTCTATGTTATAGTTTATAGCACCTAAACGGCTATATGCTACAACCGCACAAGACAGGTTTCTAAAAGGCAGTTCATGTCTACCTCGTGTTGGCGAGTCTTAGTAATTATGAGGAGGTGCAAGTATGTACGCAATTATCGAAACAGGTGGAAAACAAATCAAAGTTGAAGCTGGTCAAGAAATCTACATTGAAAAATTAGATGTTGAAGCTGGTGAAACTGTTACTTTTGACAAAGTTCTTTTCGTTGGTGGCGAAAACGTGAAAGTTGGTAGCCCAGTTGTAGAAGGTGCAACAGTTACTGCGAAAGTTGAAAAACACGGTCGCGCTAAGAAAATCATCGTTTTCAAATACAAAGCGAAAAAGAACAATCGTAAGAAACAAGGTCATCGTCAACCTTACACTAAGCTAGTAGTTGAAGCAATCAACGCTTAATTCTGGTTAAGATGATTAAAATTACGATAAGTCGCACGAAATTAGGAAGTATCCAATCATTTAGAATGACTGGACATGCCGATTATGCACCGCATGGACAAGATCTTGTCTGTGCTGCAACAACAGCGGTTGTGTTCGGATCTATAAATGCAGTGGAAGTACTTTGTAATGTGCAGGCAACTATTGAACTCGGAAGTGATGGCGGATTCTTAACGTATGAATTGCCTAATGATTTAGACGCTCATACGATGGAAAAAGCACAAACGCTTTTAGAAGGATTGGTTGTTTCGCTTAAGACGATCGAACTTGATTACGGAAAGTATATCCGTTTAATAGAAAAAGTGCAGGAGGTGTAACGTATGTTAAGATTAGATCTTCAGTTTTTCGCATCTAAGAAAGGTGTAGGTAGTACAAAGAACGGTCGTGACTCTCAGTCAAAACGTCTTGGTGCTAAACGCGCAGATGGTCAAATGGTTTCAGGTGGTTCAATTCTTTACCGTCAACGCGGTACAAAAATTTATCCAGGTGTTAACGTTGGTCGTGGTGGCGATGACACTTTATACGCGAAAGTTGACGGCGTAGTACGCTTCGAGCGTCTTGGCCGTGACCGCAAACAAGTGAGCGTATATCCTGTTGCTCAAGAAGCATAAGAAACTCACGGAAAACTCTAACCTGGGTGCAGGTTAGAGTTTTTCTATATTAAGGGGTATCTAAATGAAAGAAAAATGGACAATTATAGATGCGTTGCGCCATTCTAGACATGATTGGCTCAATCGTATGCAGATGATTAAAGGAAACCTTTCACTTGGAAAAGTGGAAGAGATTCATGAGCTCATCGATCGTTTTGTCCAAGAAGCGAGACAAGAATCCAATCTGATGGGGTTATCGATGCCTTTATTTTCAGAATGGATTTTAACATATAACTGGAAACAGCAACCGTGCTTATTGGAGTACGAAGTATTAGGAGAACTACATAACTTATCTCATTTCGATGAAGAAGTGTGTACATGGACGAATGGATTTTTCTCAATGCTTCAACATAGTTTAGACGTTTATGTTGAAAATTATGTTTGTATCACAATTGAATGTGACGCGGAGAATGCTCGTTTCTTTTTTGATTTTCGTGGCAAGCTAACGAATGTAGAAGAACTACAAATGTGGCTGTCAAACCAAAACAATGAATGGTATTCCATTTCTTATACAGTGCGAGACGATGAAGTCTCGGTTATATTACAACCAATCGAAAAAAGTGTGGTGAAATAATGTTTGTAGATCAGGTCAAGATATATGTAAAAGGCGGCGACGGTGGAAACGGAATGGTTGCATACCGTCGTGAAAAGTACGTTCCAAAAGGTGGCCCAGCAGGTGGCGATGGCGGTAAAGGTGCAGATGTTGTTTTCGTTGTTGACGAAGGCTTACGTACATTAATGGACTTCCGCTACCAACGTCATTTCAAGGCTGATCGTGGTCAACATGGAATGAGCAAAGGGCAACATGGCCGTAAAGCTGACGATTTAATCGTAAAAGTTCCACCAGGAACAGTTGTAAAAGATGAAGCAACTGGTCAAATTCTTGCTGACTTAGTAACGCATGAGCAATCAGCTGTTATTGCAAGAGGTGGCCGCGGTGGCCGTGGTAACTCACGTTTTGCAACAGCTACAAACCCAGCGCCAGAAATCGCTGAGAACGGGGAACCGGGTCAAGAACGTGATGTAATCTTAGAATTAAAAGTATTAGCGGATGTTGGACTTGTTGGATTCCCAAGCGTAGGTAAATCAACATTATTATCCGTTGTATCATCAGCGCGTCCGAAAATTGCTGAATATCACTTTACAACAATCGTTCCAAACCTTGGTGTTGTTGAAACTGGTGATAACCGCAGCTTCGTTATGGCTGACCTTCCTGGACTTATTGAAGGAGCACATGCCGGCGTTGGACTTGGACACCAATTCTTACGTCATATCGAACGCACACGTGTTATCGTGCATGTGATTGATATGTCTGGTTTAGAAGGCCGTGATCCATATGAGGATTATGTAACGATTAATAATGAATTAAAAGAATACAATCTGCGTTTAACAGAGCGTCCACAGGTTGTTGTTGCGAACAAAATGGATATGCCAGATGCAGAAGAAAACTTACAAGCATTTAAAGAGAAAGTGGGAGAAGAAGTAAAAATATTCCCAATCTCAGCAGTAACAAAACAAGGTGTTCGTGATCTATTATTTGAAGTAGCAAACTTATTAGAAACAACACCGGAATTCCCAGTACATGATGTTGTAGACGAATCTGAAGCAAGTGTAATGTACAAATTTGAGACTGAAGGTGTTAAATTCGAAATTACACGTGAAAGTGACGGTACATTTGTCATTTCTGGTTATGACATTGAGAAAACATTCAAGATGACAGACTTCTCGCGTGATGAATCTGTACGTCGTTTTGCTCGTCAAATGCGTGGAATGGGTATTGATGAAGCTCTTCGTGCACGCGGTGCAAAAGACGGCGACATTGTAAAAATTCTTGAATATGAATTCGAATTTATCGATTAAGACTGCCAAAATACGGCAGTCTTTTTTATAATGGAGAAAGGAGTGTAATTTGTAAGAAGGGTATATTGATTTTAGATGTCAGAAGAATCAAAGAAATAGTCACTCCGCAGTAAGATACAAGGGGAGAAAGAGAGCATGTATAAAATATTAATTGTAGAAGATGACGAAAAAATTGCAGAAATATTAGAAGAGCATTTAGAGAAGTATGGCTATCAATCATTTCGAGCGACAGATTTACGCCATATAAAAGATGAGTTTGTGAAAGTGAATCCGCATTTAGTTTTACTCGATATTAATTTACCGTACTTTGATGGCTTTTATTGGTGTCGTCAAATTCGAACAGTATCTAACGCACCGATTATTTTCGTCTCTGCACGAACAGGAGAAATGGATCAAGTTATGGCAATTGAAAATGGCGGGGACGATTATATTACAAAGCCATTCCATTTAGATATTGTAATGGCAAAAGTAAAAAGTGCCCTGCGCCGTGGATATGGTGAATATGCTTCATCGACAGAAAGTGATTGCGTGGGCGTGAGTGGATTATTACTATTCCCATCACAACATACAGTAGAGTGGAAAGGGCAGCAAATAGAGCTTACAAAAAATGAGTTTTATTTACTAGAGTGTTTAATGAAGCAGGCGAATCAATATGTAACACGTGAAGAACTCTTAGAGGCGTTATGGGATGAAGTAGCTTTTGTTGATGATAATACATTAACTGTGAACGTAAAACGAGTGAGGAAGAAACTAGAGGAACTTGGAATTAAAAATGCAATTGTCACAAAACGTGGGTACGGTTATGCGCTTCTTACAGAGTGGGGAGAAGGACATGAAGCTTAAAAGTTACCTCGTGGGTCGTTTTCCTTTAATCCTTTCTTATGTTGTAAGCCTTTGCTTATTTGGACTCGTATTACAGTTACAAAGTCTTTTAGAAAAGCGTCCACTTGATTGGAGTACGTGGCTATATGGACTTTTATTAGGGACGGTCGTGTTTATTTCATACCTCGTGTATGATTATCGAAAACGAAGTGTGTTTTTAAAGAGAATAGAACAATATATCATTGGCGGACATACGTTACATGACTCTTTACTCATTGATGCTTCTTATACATCGGAACAAGAAATGATTGTAGAAGCATTCACTTTGCTGAGACAGCAATATATGAATGAAGTTCATAAGCAGCATGCGAAAGAACAGCAGCAAATGATCTTTATGAACCAATGGATTCATCAAATGAAAACACCAGTATCAGTTATTGAATTATTGTTGCAGAAATTTGGAAAAGCGCACCGTGAAGCAAGGGAAACGGTTGAAAGTATACGAGAAGAAAATAACCGTATTTTAAATGGTTTAGATTTAGCATTGCATATGGCGAGGTTAGAGCAGTTTGCGAAAGATTATAAAGTAGAAGTAGTAAATGTCATAGATGTTGTTCGAGATATTATTAATCAAAATCGAAAGTCTTTTATTCAATCTTCTGTATATCCGAAATTGATGTTTGAAGAGGATACTTGTATGGTTGCATCTGACAGAAAGTGGATTAATATCGCAATTAGTCAAATTGTTGTGAATGCAATAAAGTATACAAAAATCTCTCAAGCAGATAAAAAAGAAATTCAGTTTCAAATAGAAGAGAAGGATCAGAAAATTTTATTACATATTCGTGATAATGGAATTGGTATCCCGAAGCAAGATGTAAAGCGTGTATTTGATCCGTTCTTTACTGGGATAAATGGCCGAAAAACGAGGGAAGCAACAGGAATAGGATTATATATTACAAAGGAGATTTGTGATAATCTTCATCACGGAATTGAGGCACAATCGACTGAAGGGGAAGGCACAACATTTACATTCCAATTTGCAAAAGACGAAGAATATCATGCTTTGACGAGAAAAATGACAAAATTGTAAGATAACAAATGGTTTTGTAAGGGAAATCACTCGTTTCTTTTTCTCGTTTTTTTTATAGTAAATGTAAGAAGAAAACGCATAGGGGGATTAGAAATGAGTGTTCTTGAAGTAAAAGGGTTAACGAAGGTGTATCAATCAAAAGGTTCAGTGGCAACGACCGCTTTAAACGATATAAACTTTAAAATTGAAGAAGGCGAATTTATAGGAATTATGGGTCCGTCAGGAAGCGGGAAAACAACGCTTTTGAATTTATTAGCAACAATTGATAAACAAACATCAGGACATGTTTATGTAAATGGTGAAGAAATTAGTCAAATGCGTGCTGCAAAACTAGCAGAATTTCGCCGTACGCATTTAGGATTCATTTTCCAAGACTTTAACTTACTTGATACGCTATCTATTAAAGAAAATATTATTTTGCCACTTGTTATGGCGAAGAAATCTGTAAATGAAATTGATACGAAAGTACTAGAAATTGCGAAATTTTTAAACATCGAAGGTATTTTAAACAAAAAAGTGTATGAAGTATCAGGTGGACAGCAACAACGTGCCGCAGCTGCACGTGCCATTATTCACGAACCTACATTAATTTTAGCAGATGAGCCGACAGGAAACTTAGATTCTAAATCAGCAAAATCATTAATGGGTGCTCTGCAAGATTTACATGAACAAAAGAAAGTGACAATTGCAATGGTAACGCATGATCCAGTAGCGGCTAGTTACTGTGAACGTATTCTCTTTATCCGTGATGGAGAAATTTTCTCGGAGATTCATAAAGGAAAAACAAAGCAAGCCTTTTTCCAAGAAATTTTGGATGTACTTGCGATGCTAGGAGGAGAATATCATGAACTTTCGCCAGCTCGCGCTTAATAATGTAAAAGGAAATTGGCGTAATTATAAAGCCTTTCTTATTAGTAGTTGTTTATCGATTGTAGTATTTTTCATGTATGCTTCCTTCATTTATCATCCAGATGTAGTGAGCGGAAATATTAGCATGAAGGCTATGGTTACAAAAGGGCTGGAATCAATGAACTATATCATTGTCATCTTTTCGGCACTGTTTATTTTATATGCTAATGCAACATTTTTACGAGCACGAAAAAAAGAATTTGGTTTATTAACGTTAATTGGTGGTACGAAAGCTCAGATTGGCCGCATGATTGTTTTAGAGCAAATGATCCTAGGGGTAATCGCAATTATAATAGGGATTGCACTTGGTATGCTTGGCTCAAAACTTTTCTTCCAAGCGTTAAGTGTATTACTTGGCATTGATAAAACACTTCCGCTCGTATGGAATGGAAAAGCAGTTTTCATTACAGCTGGTGTATATTTCGTTCTCTTTTTCATCCTATCATTATTTGGTCTTTGGACGATTGCACGTTTACAAATTATTGATTTATTAAGAGAGGCAAGAAAACAAAAAGTAGAGCCTTTTGCATTTACATGGTTATGTGTAGCTGGTGTAGGATGTATCATTGCTGCATATGTACTTTGTTTCCAAGTTACAATTATGAATTTCCTTATGTTATTTTTACCGATTGTAGGACTTACAATTGGGGGAACGTACTTACTATTTACACAAGGTAGCACTGTCATATTAAAGGCGTTACAGAAACGAAAAAAATCATATTATACATATCCAAATATGTTTGTACTTAGCAATCTTATTTATAAAATGAAAGATAATGCTCGCTTTCTCTTTGTTATTTCAATTATTACAGCGATTGTTTCTTCGGCAATTGGTACGCTATATGTATTCTTTGAAGATATGAGTTATAAAACGGTAGCTCAAACGCCACATGCTATTTCATATGAGGAAAAGGGAGTAAATACGCATAACATTATTAGTGAAGAAAAAGTACAAGGATTATTAAAAAAGCATGGGTTTGAAGATGTGCGAAAAGTAGCCTACGTAAAACTGCCTGCAACGCAGAAAGTAACGTTTTTTAACAGTGAACATGAAGTACCAACGACGATTATTTCAGAAAAAGAATATAATGCGGAAGTACGCAAACAAAAGAGGGAAGAAGTTAGAGAAGTTCATAACACACCAGGTAGTGCGACGATGGTCATGAGTGATATGACAAATGATATGGTGAAGATAGACCGTACGAAACCCTATGAAATTACAATTAATGGGCAAAAACAGTCTGTTCAGTTAAATGAACCAACTTCATATTCTATTTTTAATGATGACGAATATCTTATTGTGAATGATCAAGATTTTGAAAAATACGCAAAGCTCGTACCGGATGAAAAAAAGATGAAATATTATGGTTATTATATTGAAGATTGGAAAAGTACAGAAGATCTTGTGCTAGATTTGAAAAAGGAAATTGCACCAGAACAACAAGAGAATTTCCATAATTCCGTTCTTATGTATAAAGCGATAAAGGAACAAGGTGCAATCACAATGTTCATCGGTTTCTTCGTAGCGGTACTGTTTTTCTTCTTCGCTTGCAGCCTGACATACTTTAAATGGTTTAACGATAAAGAACAAGATCGTATTCAATTTAAATCATTAAAGCGAATTGGAATGACAGATAAAGAAATTCGTAAAATTGCAATTCGTCAAATGGGAGTTATCTTCTTTATCCCAATTGTTATTGGTGCTATTCATAGCGGATTTGCTCTTCATACATTAGGGAAAATGCTTTATATAGATTTATGGAAATCAGGTGCGATTGTTATTGGAGCATATATGTTAGCTTCGGCAATTTACTTTGCAATTGCACAAAGAGGATATTTAAAACACGTAAAAAGCTAGGGGAACCTCTAGCTTTTTACGTGTGTAACAAGTTACAGGGGGCATGTAGATGAATGTTCGGCAATTAGCAATACAAAATATAAGAGGAAATTGGCGTAGTTATAAAGTATTTTTCTTGAGTAGTTGTTTTGCTATATTTGCTTCTTATGCGTATATGTCAGTAATTGTACATCCTTATATGCAAGAAACGATGTGGTATCAAAACGTACGATGGGGACTCACTATATGTAATGTCATTATTATTTGCTTCTTTATTGTATTTATTTTGTATTCCACTTCTATTTTTATAGAGGCACGTAAAAAAGAATTAGGATTATATATGTTAATGGGGGCGACGAAGTCTAATTTAATTGGCATGATAATGACCGAACAAATGTTGATTGGGCTTTTTGCTAACGTTTTCGGTATTGGACTTGGCATGATATTTTTAAAGCTCTTTTTCATGGTATTTAGTATGCTACTTAGACTTCCAAAAGAATTAACTCTTATTTTTGATATAAAAGCTATTTTTATAACGTTTATTACATATACAAGCGTCTTTTTCGTTTTATCATTTGTAAGTGCTTTGCGTATATGGAATATAAAAGTGATTCGTCTATTAAAAGAATTTCGAATGGATAAAAGGGAAGCGAAAATCTCAAAATGGCTTTGTTTATTTGGATTTTTCTGTTTAGTGATTGGGTATAGTTTAGCTCTCCAAACGACGATGTTAACGATGGGATTATACTTTATTCCAGTTGTTATATTAATCTCTGTTGGAACATACTTTTCATTTACACACGGTGCTACACAAATATTAGAAATGATAAAGCGAAATAAAAAAATAATGTATACGTATCCGTATTTGTTTATAGTAAATCAACTATCACATCGAATGAAGGAAAATGGCCGTTTCTTTTTCCTTTTATCTATGGCAACGACGGTTGTTGTTACAGTAACGGGGACGGTGTTCTTATATTTTTCAGGTATGGAAGAGATGTGGCGCGGAGGAGGAGCACAATCGTTTTCATATATAGAAAAAGGGGTTAAATCTCATGAGACTTTTGATAAAGGTACCATTGAAAATTTATTACATAAATATGGGTTTCATAAATTCCGCTATACGAATTTTGTAGGATTACAAACAACATTTCAGTCTAATAATAGGGAAAATACAGAGGCAACTATAATAAGAGCGAGTGATTATAGTAAAGAGGCAAAAGAGCAAGGACAGAAGAGTTATCATCCACAAAGAGGAACCGTTACCCTTGTTTATTATAATAAGTATAATGGACCAGTTTTATATAATAAGAAAAAGATTCAATTAAATGTGTTTGGACAAACGTTAGAGTATACATTTAACGGACAAAAAGAAGGAATGCTATTTAACAATCATATCACTCAAATGAATGGAATATTTTTCGTCATGAATGATCAAGATTTTAATAGTATAGCAAACACAATTCCTGATTCTGAAAAAATTATATATCGAGGTTACACATTAAATAATATTGAAAATACAAAGAACTTAAACGAAGATTTACGTAAACATATGAAAAAAAATCAGGATGGTGCATTCCGAAATAATATGGAATTGTATGTGAATATGAAGGAAGTTGGAGAATTTACTTTATTTGTCGGTTCGTTTATTAGCATATTATTCTTTCTCGCATCATGTAGCATTGTATATTTTAAATGGTTTCATAATATTTCATCGGACCGTAAGCAATATCAATCCCTCTCTAAAATTGGAATGACGAAGCAAGAAGTATGGAAAATTTCTCGTTGGCAATTAAGCATGTTATTCTTTTCGCCTATTGTAGTAGGGAGTATGCATAGTGCGGTTGCGTTATATACGTTCCATAGGACAGTTTTTATGGAAGGCTCATTTCAAAAAGTATGTGTTGTAATTATGTTTTATCTTTTGGCATGCGCTATTTATTTCTTCTTCGGCCAAAAAGAATATATGAAACATATAGACTAGTAAATGCTAGTCTTTTTGAAATATTCGAAAATTACGTAGAAAAATATAAATATTCATGGTATAACAGTAAGAAAATGAAAAAGAGGGGAAAAGACGATGATTCGAGTTGGATATTTAGGACCAGAAGCAACATTTACAAATATGGCGGTGAGTCGTTTTTTTCCGGAAGCAGAGCATGTACCGTATCGAACGATTCCAGATTGTATGGATGCAGCAGCAAATGGAAATGTGGATTTTGCAGTTGTACCGTTAGAAAATGCGATAGAAGGTTCTGTTAATATTACGGTTGATTATCTTGTGCATGAGCAGCCGCTTTTCATCGTAGGAGAAATTACAGTGCCGATTCAGCAACATTTACTTGTGTATCCAGATCATGAAAAAGCGTGGAAAGAAGTGTATGCTGTACATTCTCATCCGCATGCAATTGCACAATGTCATAAATTTTTAAATGAGGAATTAAAAGGTGTAACAGTTTGTGATATGACATCGACAAGTGCTGCGGCGCAATATGTGAAAGAGCATCCAAAAGAAAAAATCGCTGCAATTGCAAATGAAACGGCAGCGGAAAAGTATGGCTTAACAATTGTGCAGCGTGATATTCATACGCATAAAAATAATCATACGCGTTTTCTTGTGTTACATAAAAAACAAAGAGCATTGCTCAAGAAAAATGGAGAGAATCGTGGAGAGAAAACGACGCTTATGATAACGTTACCTGCTGATTATGCAGGGGCGCTTTATCAAGTGTTATCAGCTTTTGCATGGAGAAAATTAAATTTATCAAAAATCGAATCCCGTCCGATGAAAACGGGACTTGGCAACTACTTCTTCTTAATTGATGTTGATAAGGCATACGATGACGTTTTGTTGCCAGGCGTGACGATGGAGCTTGAGGCACTTGGTTTTTCTGTTACAGTGCTTGGGAGTTATTCATCATATTGGTTGTAATTATAAAAAGATCCCGCCAGATAAAAGGTGGGATCTTTTTATATTATTTCAATTTTGCGAGACGATCTGTTAATTGTTCACGCCAAACTTCTGCTAGTTCTGAAACAGCAAGAATCTTTTCCAGTGCCTCTATATCTTTCCGTCTATGAAAATATATTTCGTTAGAAAATAGAACAGAGACTTGATTTGGATGACGCTCTAGCAGTTTAATTTGTGAGTCTTTACGCACAATACCTTCTTGAAGAACGCGGCATAAATAGCCAGTATATCCAGTTGCCACAATGCGCGGTAAGATGCCAGGGATACCGAGTCGTTTTGAAATGGTACTACATGGTATTCTAGCTTGTGTCACTTGGATGATTGCTTCGCCTAATTGATATGTATCACCGATGAAAACATCGCGTTCTAACATATTGATAACAGTAATGTTTTCACCAAATGTAGAAGAAGGAAGCGTTGTTTGAAATTCTTGTTCCCATAATGCGTAATGTTCATGTGGATAGACGCAAACAGCACGATCCGGGCCACCGTGATGCTTTAAGTCAGCTACATCATCACCAAGGAATCCGTCTTTAGAGAGGAAGGCTTCTTCTATAGGCTCTTTACATATGCCCGTCGTCATTTCTTTGTCTTCGTTATACTGCATTTGTTTTGGTTTACCGATGCTAAAGTGAACGAGTTCAATTCCCATATGTAGTCTCCTTTACAATTGTTTTCAATATTATACCACCTTATAAATAAAAGCACAGAGAATGATGAAAACCTCTGTGCTTTATATTAATAAACGAGAAATCCAGCTCGATCTAGCGCGTCGCAAGCAGCATTTAATTTTTCTCTAGAATCTGCTTCAATTGTATGTAAGTGAATACCACCTGTTAACTGTGAGAGATAGGAAGCATTTGTATCCTCAATCTTTTGTAAATATTGTTCAACATCAAAGCGGTTGCTTACCATAATAGAGGCTGTTAAGTCACCATATACAGGATGCTCTACCTTTACGTCTTTAATTGTAACTCCGTGATCGACAAGCATGATTAGTTCTTGGCGGACTTCTTCTGGCTTATGTTGGCAGACGATGACGCGTTCAAAAGCCTGCTGTTTTGTCTGTGGCTTTAAATATAAGTACCCTTGTGCAGTTGCGATAATTGGCTCGTTTCGCGCTTTTAGTAAGGAGATATCTTGTACAATGACTTGTCTGCTGACATTTGTCTTCTTAGATAATTCACCCCCGGATAACGGCTCATTAGCCGCAAGGAGCCATTGCAGGATGAGTTGCCTTCTTTCTTCACCTAAAATCTTCTTTTGATCATTTTGTTTCATTATGATTTACCACCTCTATAAAATGGATTTCTAATTGTTTGTAGTGCATGAATGGTCATATCAATTTGTTCTTTTGTTGTGTGATGCCCAAATGAAAAACGGACATACTGTTTTGCATCTTCATACGTTTTCCCAACTGCAAGTATTGTTTTTGAAGGTTCTTGTTTACCAATCTGACAAGCACTTCCCGTTGAAATGGCAATGCCGTGACGGTTACATTCTAACATCGTGTACTGTCCTTCTATTCCTTTTATTGTAACCCCAATAATGTGTGGTAAACAAGCAGTAGAATGTCCTTCTACTTGAATTTCCAAAGAAAGTGATTGCAATCTATCAATAAAGTAAGAGCGTAATTGTTTGAAACGAGCATATTCCTTATCGCGATTATCTAATATATGCTCTGCTGCTGTCAGAAAAGAAGCGATGCCTGGGACGTTGACTGTACCAGGACGAAAGCCTCTTTCATGAGACGCTCCTGGGAACACTTGTCCCCAGCGAACTTGCGGATTGATATAGCAAGCTCCTACACCTTTTGGTCCATAAATTTTATGTGCTGAAACAGAAAGACTATCAATTTGCATCGTTGTCACATCGATTGGAAGTTTACCAAATGTTTGAACACAATCTGTATGAAATAAAATATGGTGTTTTTTTAAGAGTGCCCCAATTTCCGAGATGGGCTGAACGGTTCCAATTTCAGAATTTCCATGTTGAATACTTGCTAGAACAGTATCTTCTGTAATGGCTGCTTCTAAAGCATCTAGATTAATAAGTCCGTATGTATCAACGGGCATTTCAGTAATTGTATATCCTTGCTGCGCTAAAGAGTGAAAGTAGCTGTGAATGGATGCATGCTCCACAGGGGTCGTAATAATGTGTTTACCGCTTCTAGCATTTAAGAGTGATTGGATCGCTAGATAATTAGATTCTGAACCACCACTTGTAAAAAAGACACCATGTTCCTTCCCGCCAATCATCTCTGCAAACGTTTCTCTGCAAACTTGTAGTAAAGATGCAGCTGATCCACCTATATCATGTAAACTTTGTTCATTACCAAAATATTGTTCCGCTGCCTTTGTATATGTATCGATTGCTTCTTTGCTCATTGGTGTTGTTGCCGCATAGTCAAGATATATCATAATATGTAGTCCTCTCTATAGTAGAGTTACATGCATTTTTTATTTTTAAGTAGTATGAGAGTTTCTGTAAGTTTCGTAATGAATGAATTAAAAAACTCTTGTCATTATTTTAAAACTATGTAAATATAGGTGTCAAGACAGTCGGAAAGTGTAAGCTAGGGGGCAATGATCATGCCAAGTGCAGATGTTTTAATCATTGGAAGTGGTGTTGCAGCACTTAGTGTTGCGAAAGAGATTTGTCACAAAAAGAATGTGATAATTATCACAAAGAAAACGCGGCGCAATAATAATACGCATTTAGCTCAGGGAGGAATTGCAGCAGCTGTAGCTACATATGACAATGCGAATAATCATTATGAGGATACGTTAGTGGCAGGTTGTAATTATAACAATAAAGAGGCAGTTCGTTATTTAGTTGATGAAGGTCCGAAAGAGATTCGTAAACTGATTGCAAATGGTATGAAATTTGATGGAAGTGAAAAGAGGCCTCATCTTGGTAAGGAAGGTGCACATCGAAAACGACGCATTTTACATGCGGGAGGAGATGCAACAGGAAAAAATTTATTAGAGCATTTGATTCAAGAAGTAGCTCCGTACGTTACAGTCGTGGAGCAAGAAATGGTGCTCGATTTAATAATAGAAAATGATACATGTATAGGTGTTTTGACTCGCGATTGTGAAGGAAACTTGCAGCGTTATTATGCTGACCATACTGTATTAGCTACAGGTGGTATTGGCGGTGTATACACTTTTACCTCTAACGATGAAACGATTACAGGTGATGGACTCGCAATTGTATACCGGGCTGGTGGAGAGCTTGTCGATTTAGAGTTCGTACAATTCCATCCAACAATGTTATATGTAGACGGGTGTTGCTGTGGGCTTGTGTCTGAAGCGGTGCGCGGCGAAGGGGCTGTCCTTATAAATAGAAAAGGACAGCGTTTTATGATGGATGTACATCCGCAGCGTGATCTTGCACCGCGCGATGTAGTAGCACGTGCTATTCATGAACAGCTTCTTGCTGGCGAAAGTGTGTACTTAGATATTTCTTCGATTCAAAATTTTAAGCAGCGTTTTCCTACTGTGTCGTCATTATGTAAAAAGAATGGTGTAGATGTAGATCAAAGTAAGATTCCAGTTGTACCAGGTGCTCATTTTCACATGGGCGGTGTGAAAACGAATTGTGACGGAGAAACATCAATTGCTCATTTATATGCTGTGGGTGAAGTAGCTTGCAACGGTGTCCATGGTGCAAACCGATTAGCGAGTAATTCATTGCTAGAAGGACTTGTATTTGGTAGACGGATTGGGCAACATATTTTAGCTCATCCAGCACAAAGGAACATAAGTGATAGTAAAGGGATACAAACAAGTTCTGCAATTTCTCAGTTACCAACGAAAAAAGAAATACAAGAACATATGATGAAGTACGTTGGAATTGTTCGGACAAAGCAGAGTTTATTGCATGCGAAGAAATGGCTTAATCAGTATGGTATGCAACACATGCAATTACAATATGATGGCCTTACAAATAAAGAAATAACCATTATAAACATGCTAACAGTCTGTGAGTTGATGACAGAGGCAGCAATGCGAAGAAAAGAGAGTATAGGTGGTCATTATCGCAGTGATTACCCAGAAAGAAATAAAGTGATGGAAGAAATTATTCTTGCAAAAAGAAAATCACAACTTGCGTAACGAGAGGAAAGAGGGGTTTTATGAACACGTTAAAAGTTAGAGAAGCATTAAATCGATTTTTTCTAGAAGATATAGGGGAAAGAGATGTAACGTCGCAACTTATTTTTCCGGATAATTTAGAGGCAAAAGGAACATTTCTTGTGAAGGATACAGGTGCATTTGCAGGTACAGCGGTAATCGAGCAAGGATTTCGATTAATAGATGATAGAATTCAGGTCGAATTTTATAAAAAAGATGGAGATTTCGTGGAGAAAGGAGAAATTTTGGCAACTGCACAAGGTCCAATTGCCTCGTTATTAACAGCAGAGCGCGTTATATTAAATGTAATTCAACGTATGAGCGGTGTAGCAACAATGACGCGTAGCGCTGTTCTTACATTAGACAGTAATGATACGCGTATTTGTGATACAAGAAAAACAATGCCAGGACTTCGTATGTTTGATAAATATGCGGTTGTATGCGGAGGTGGATTTAATCACCGCTTTGGATTATACGACGGTGTCATGATTAAAGATAACCATATCGCTTTTGCAGGATCGATTACAAAAGCAGTCGCATCTGTGAAAGAAAAGCTTGGACATATGGTGAAAGTAGAAGTGGAAACAGAGACAGAAGAACAAGTGCGAGAAGCTGTATCGGCAGGTGCGGACATTATTATGTTTGATAACCGTACACCAGAAGAAATTCGAGAATTTTCTATGATTGTACCTAGTGCCATTGTAACGGAAGCATCAGGTGGTATAACAATTGAAGATTTATCAAAATACGGAAAAACAGGGGTAGATTATATTTCGCTTGGATTGTTAACACATTCAGTGAAAGCTTTAGATATCAGTTTCAATATTGAAGCGTAAGGAGAAAGCGGATTAGAGGGGGAGATTACTGATGAGTATTTTAGAGAAGGTTCAGCCAATTGAAGCGCTGTTACCAGAGCGGTATCAGACAATGTCTGTGCAGGAGATGGAAGAGCGTGTTCATGAAATTAAAGAAAGATTAGGTAAAGAGTTATTTATTCCGGGACATCATTATCAAAAAGATGAAGTTGTTCAGTTTTCAGATGCTGCTGGAGATTCATTGCAACTTGCACAAGTAGCAGCGAGTAATAAGGATGCCAAATATATTGTGTTTTGTGGTGTGCATTTTATGGCAGAAACAGCTGATATGTTAACGACAGCTGAGCAAGTAGTTATTTTACCAGATATGCGTGCAGGTTGTTCTATGGCGGATATGGCAGATATTGAACAAACAGAAAGGGCATGGAAAGAACTTACAAAGTTATTTGGGAATACGATGATTCCATTAACATATGTGAACTCTACCGCAGCCATTAAAGCATTTTGTGGCCGTAATGGCGGTGCAACAGTAACGTCTTCAAATGCAAAAAAAATGGTGTCTTGGGCATTTACGCAGAAAGAGCGTCTAGTCTTTTTACCAGATCAACATTTAGGAAGAAATACAGCATATGATTTAGGGATTCCACTTGATAAAATGGCGGTTTGGGATCCGCATACAGATTCATTAGAGTACGACGGAGATATTGAGGATGTAAAAGTAATTTTGTGGAAAGGGCATTGTTCTGTTCACCAAAATTTTACTGTGAAAAATATTGAAAGCGTAAGAAAAAATCATCCTGATATGAATATCATTGTTCATCCAGAATGCTGCTATGAAGTTGTTGAAGCTTCTGATTATGCTGGATCAACAAAATATATTATCGATAGGATTGAACAGGCGCCATCTGGAAGTAAATGGGCGATTGGTACCGAGATGAATTTAGTGAACCGGATTATTCATCAGCATCCCGATAAGGAAATTATTTCATTAAATCCTTTTATGTGTCCTTGTTTAACAATGAATCGTATTGATTTACCACATCTGCTTTGGGCGTTAGAAATGATAGAGAGGGGAGAACAAGTCAATGTCATTCAAGTAGACAAACAAGTCACAAAAGAAGCAGTTCTAGCATTAAATCGTATGTTAGAGCGTGCTTAAAAGCAGCGGGGTTCCCGTTGCTTTTTTATTGCATATAATCATAACTAGGAAGAAATAGGCATACATTGTGTTGAGGAAATCATTGTAATTTTTATATACTTATTCCACTTTGAACAATAGTGAAAATGTAAGAAGTGCTAAAAAGTGAATTGTTTGTAAAAGCAGTATTGATAAAGTTTGGTTTTTAAAGAAAGTATTCCTTCAAAGTGTTTTTATTTATAGATAAGTTATACAGGAGGGGGAAAATTTGAAAATTCATATCGTGCAAAAAGGGGATACCCTTTGGAAAATTGCGAAAAAGTACGGAGTGGATTTTGAAACGCTGAAAACGGCGAATACACAGCTCAGTAATCCAGATCTTATTATGCCTGGCATGAAAATTAAAGTACCATCAGGCAGTGTTCATGTGAAAAAAAATGTGGGTGCTGGTTCAGCCCCTCCGAAAGAATATGTGAAGGAAGTACAACAAAAAGAATTTGCAGGCACACCTAAGCCACTTGGGATAGAAGAGGAAGAAGAAATGACGTATCAATCCGCACCAATTACGCAGCAGCCAGCCATGCAGCAAACTCAAAAAGAAGTACAAAAAGAAAAACCAATTCAAAAGGAAATGCCGATTCAAAAGGAAATGCCAATCCAAAAAGAAAAACCGATTCAGAAGGAAGTACCAATTCAAAAAGAAAAGCCTGTAGAGAAGCTACCTGCTGTTGAAAAGCTACCTGCTGTTGAAAAGCTACCTGCTGTTGAAAAGCCAGCTGTGATTGAAAAACCACCAGTTGTTGAAAAGGTAGAAAAGCCTGCAGCAAAAGAAAGTACAAAGTTTTCAGTAAATATATTGCCGCAACCACCACAGCCGCCTATTAAACCTGCAAAAGAATATAAAATTTCAGATGTAATAAAAAAGGGAAGCGAGTTAATTGCTCCTCAAATTAATAAGATGAAGCCAAATAACATAATTGCTTCGAAAACGAAAAAAGGAAATGTAAGTAATATAGTGTCACCACAAGTACAAAAAGAAAATGTAGGTAACATGGTGTCACCACAAATGAAAAAGGAAAATGTAAGCAATATAGTGTCACCGCAAGTACAAAAAGAAAATGTAAGCAACATGGTGTCACCACAAATGAAAAAAGAAAATGTAAGCAATATAGTGTCACCGCAAGTACAAAAAGAAAATATAAGCAACATGGTGTCACCACAAACGAAAAAGGAAAATGTAAGTAATATAGTGTCACCACAAGTACAAAAAGAAAATGTAGGAAATATAGTTGCACCACAAGTACAAAAGGAAAATGTGGGCAACATAGTTGCACCAAATGTAACAAAAGAAAATCTTATCATTCCGCAAGTCTTACCACCGAATATTACGATGCCAATGATGGAAAATAACCCAATGCCAAATATAATGCCGATGATGGAAAATAACCCAATGCCAAACGTAATGCCGATGATGGAAAA
>NZ_JBALQK010000046.1:0-3760 GCF_036965845.1 Bacillus sp. JJ1127
AAAAGGTTTTTATTTTCTATTACAGAAAGTATAGTGCGGAAGGTAAAAATTGTATTTGGAGGTTAGAGGCATGTCTAAAATTGAAACTCCTGTTTTAAATACGTTACAAGAGACAGTTGAAAAAATGATGAAAGATTTACACGTTCCTGGGGCTGCTGTAGCAATTATAAAAGATGGGGAAGTCATTGTTTCCGAGGGATTTGGCTATCGTAATGTAGAGAAAAAAGAAGTTATTACACCGCAAACACATTTTGCAATTGGGTCTGCGACAAAAGCATTTGGTACGCTTTCTTTAAGTCTATTAGCACAGCAAAAAAAGTTTGATTGGGATACTCCCGTTCAATCATATATACCTAACTTCTCCTTATCTGATATATTCGCTAGCTCACAAATTACAGGGCGTGATTTAGCTTCTCACCGTTCTGGAGTAAGTCGTCATGATGCCCTTTGGTACAGCTCTTCCTTAACTCGAAAAGATATCGTTGAAAAAATAAAACACTTATCACTTGATGCACCATTTCGCACAGCATTCTTATATAACAATCTAATGTATGCAACAATCAGCTACATGGTAGAACGCATCACAAACCAAACATGGGAACAATACGTGACGGAACATATTTTAGAACCTCTTCACATGCAACAAACAAACTTCTCTGTTACGGACTCACAAAATACGAATGACTACGCATTACCTTATATTGAAGATGATGGTGAGATAAAAGAAATTCCATTCCGAAATATCGATACAGTTGGAGCTGCTGGATGTATTAACTCTACAATTGAAGATATGGCAAAATGGGTAATTCTCCATTTAAATCAAGGAAAATCCGGAGATCACGAATTAATTTCTTCTGAATTATTACAACAAATGTATACACCGCACAATACAATTCCGGATCAGCCATTTTTATCAACTCCTGAATCTCCATTAAACAGCTATGGACTTGGTTGGTTTATTAGTGCCTATCGCGGTTATAAGGTAATTCATCACGGCGGAAATATCGATGGATTTACTGCACTTGTCTCATTCATGCCGAAAGAAAATATAGGACTTGTCATACTAACGAACTCTGGAAGTACATTACTCCCTACTTATCTTTCAACCCAAATTTATGACGAGCTTCTCGGATTAGAAACAATTGACTGGCATAAACGTGCTGTAGAAGATACTGAAAAGATAAAAGAAATGATGAAAGAAGCAACCGAATCTCTTCCTGAGCAAATAAAGGGGACTGCACCGTCTCACACATTAGAAAACTACACTGGAACATTTGAACATCCTGCTTATGGAACATTACAAGTGTATAAAGAAAATGAAAAGCTATATGTACAATTTATGGAGATGGACATTCCATTGCAACATCATCATTACGATATATTCTCTGCACCAGTTAACTTATTCCAAACGAAAATGAATCTATTGTTTGCTTATGAAATGAATGTGAGCGGGGAATTTCCAACTCTCCAATTACATGTACCAGCTACGTTAAGTACTCAACCTCTTACATTTACAAAAATAAAATAAGAATCCTTAATGATAGAGGGAAGAATATCTTTCCTCTATTTGTGATTCTATTGAAAAAAGGATTACAAAATGAACAAGCAAGAGAATTTCTTATGATGGAGAAATAGTAAATGAAATTATATCGGCGCAAATTTGAATTTATCGACGTTTCGACAAAAGATATCGATTTCCCAACAAATAATGCCAAAATCAAAAATCTCCTAACTTCTGTTTCCCTAACACTCTGAAGAATAAAGGGAAAAACAGCATAATGAAGAATACTATTCTATTATTCGATTAAATAAATTATCAGGAGGAACAGCTATGTACACAGAAATTTTTAAAGAAGTTGTTTCAATTACTCATCACGATTATTCAGGATGTATTGATAAAAAAGGATGGGATGATCCTACTACATATTTAAATAAGATTGAAAAATTAGAGAAACAAGGAGAGTTATCGCCATTTCAATTTGCCGAAATTGTACAAGACTACTTAATTGACTTTAAAGATGATCATATGTTTTTCAGAATTATTTCTAATGAGCAACCACTTAACAGTGTTGGTTTTCAAGTAAAAAGATATGAAGACCGATTATATATTACAGCAGTCGGCCAAGAAAAACGAGTAACAAAAGGGCAAGCGATTGTTGCATTAGATCATATGAAAATCCCTGATTTATTAATAAAATATAAAAGATATTTATCAGAGAGTACATATGAACGTGAAAAATGGAGACATATTTTATCCAAGCCATCAAGTTGTGACATAATAGATGAAGTCGGAAACATCAAAACGATCTCTTTACAAAAATATTTGCCAAGTGAATACGTACCTATCTATTCATTAGAACAGTATAATCACGATACATTGTTAATGAAATTAACAGATTTCGGAAATACTGAAGCCATCAATCAATTAATTGTTAACCATAAGCATGAACTAGACTCTTTTCCAAACTTAATTATCGATGTTCGAGAAAATCGTGGTGGAAGTGATGATTCTTATTTCAACTTACTTCCTTATTTATTTGAAGATAAAGAAATTCCCCTTTTCGATTCTTCAGATACAATGCAACTAAATCATACAAAACGAAACTATGATTTGCGAATGAAAAACTTTCAAATAGAAAATCCAGAATCTCTAGATGACGTTTCAAAATTATTTTCCGATATGTTTATCCATGATTTAAAAAAGAATTATAATAAAGGTTTCGTTACATTTGATACATCCGGATTACCACCCGAACTACAAACATTAAAAATACATGGGCGAGAAACACCAAGTAAAGTAGTAGTATTAACAGATGTAACATGTGGAAGCTCTGGCGATTCCTTCGTAGAAACATGTAAGAAATCTTCTAAATTAACAGTAATCGGGCGCCCAACAGCTGGCGTAAATGATTATTCTAATTTAGCCGTGATGGAATGGGATGATACATTTGCACTTTATTATCCTACTTCAAGGCTTTCCATTGTGGATAAAGGCGAAGGAATGTCTGGAATCGGAATACAACCACACCTCTATATTCCATGGACTCCTGAGCATATAGAAGAAGATGTAGATTTAAAAACAGCTTTATATCTATTAAATGATAGTGAATGGTAATTTTTAATGGTAGGTGTAAATTTACACCTACCATTCGCTGTTCAACTATTGTTCATATAAATCATTTCAGGTTGAAACCATGTCGGCTGCAATAATTCAAAGTTTTTATGATCTTCTAAAGTAACATAAAGACGCTCCAACATGTCATCTAATATGTGCGGTGCTGCCCTTAAAGACCATACAACTGATGAGAAGATGGTCATGCCTACGTACACAGAATATAACCTCCAAAACTCTTCTGGGATTTCCCCATTAAAATAACCTTGAATTTGTCCAATCGAATACGGGATACTAATTTCAGTCCTCTAAATTTGCTACCCAAAATTCAATATGATGAATACCAGGTTCAAACTGCTTCATCCCCCTCGTTTCCCTTCTGTCATTTTAATAAACAGATGCAACTACATGTAAAATTTCATTCGGTGTATTCACCATATAATCTGGGGAATCTTCTTTTACCGTCTCTAACACATCATATCCCCATCCAACCCATATGACATTTACACCAGCTTTTTTACACGCAACTATATCTCGTTGTTCATCACCAACATACAACATATCAGCTTCTGTTAACTTTTTTTCTTTCAAAAATTTCTTGATGATTTTATCTTTACCAAACAAATTTTTAGAACAATATACTTCTTC
>NZ_JBALQK010000046.1:3794-5165 GCF_036965845.1 Bacillus sp. JJ1127
CTATTTGATTGTTATGCAAGAATGTCTTAATATGCTCTTCTGAATTTGAAGATATGACCGCTATTCCATAACCTTTTTCATGTAATTCATCTAATACATCCTTCATCCCATGAAATAAAACAAGGTCTTTTATAGCAGGTTGATACAATTTATAAAACTCTAATGCTAATATAGGAAGTTTATACAGCGGTACATGAAGCTTTTTACACCTTTCAGGAATAGATAATTTTCGTAAAAGCTCAATCTCTTCCTCACTTATCGTTTTATATCCATGCTTCTCAGCGAGTTGATTATAAATCGGAACAAATATATTTTGTGAATCTACTAACGTGCCGTCAAAGTCAAAAACAATGTATTTTTGCATTACACATACTCCCTTAACTTCTTTTTCATCTAAACATATTTTATTCAACAATACAGTGCATTTCACCTTTAATACAAATAAAAAAGAACAAGATTTTCTCTTGTTCTTTCCATTATGACAACCATTTCGGCGGCACGTTCGTATTCCAATAAATGTCTCCTAACTCATGATGTGCGGTATATCCGTCATCGAAGCTATGATAGTGGAAATTAAAATAATATCCATCTTGTGGTGGATGATCCCGCCTTACATGGAAACGTAGTAAATCGTTTCCTGTTTTCGTATCATACACATGAAAAATCTTTTCGTTATTACCGCCTGCTGGTTTCTGTGAAATTGCTAATGATTGTAATGATTCTTCAGGTACATCTGTTGTAAGTTCAGCAATTGCCTCTTCTATTTTAGGTAAAATAATATCTTTAAACTCATCTTCAATAACAGGACCAATTTTAGAACCAAACTTTTGCATAGATTGTTTTTCAGCCTCTTGCATTGCATAGGTGATAAAGGTATCCGTGGTTAACCTTTCTCGATTTTCTTCATATGTATAGGACGTCTGCTCCAAATTTTGTTGTCTTGTACTTGTAGGCTTGTCCGCTGCTTTTGCATTATCCAGCAAAATAGAAGGAGGCGTCACTAAGCCAAATGTAAATACGGTAATTAATGCGACTAAGGTCTTTCTAAACCAATTTGGCATTTTTCATTTCCTCCCCTTTCACTCATTATATTTTCACTTTATATAACGGTTGTTTCTTCCATTATACAAAATGATTATAATTTTTGCACTTTACAAATTTGTTAACGTTCACATATTTTTCCCTTGAATATGAAATTGTACGACTTCATACAATATAAGTACATCAAATTTGAGGAGGAATTTTTGTGACACTAGATGTCATGTACTCCGCCATAAGCATTTTTGTTCTATTATATTTTATTTATCAGTCCATTACAGACTAAAAAAGAGGCACTTCGGCCATAGCCAGCATTTCATGAAGTATCCATGA
>NZ_JBALQK010000047.1:0-6120 GCF_036965845.1 Bacillus sp. JJ1127
GAAAATGGATTTATATAGCCTCTATACATATATTTAAAACTTGAATTGTTTTATTTTTCGGATTATTATGTATAAAAATGGCAATCTGCTTTAAAATTGAGATTTTTAGAAAAGGAGAGAATGGGGATGGAAATAACAATTGAACGTTTAGTCAATGAGTTGAAAGATGTACTTCCTGAAGAACGAGTAGTAGTAAATATGACAGTAAGAGAATTACATAGTAAAGATGAGTCCTATCATGCTAGTAGTTTACCAGATGTGGTTGTATTTCCAAAGACGACAGAAGAAGTGAGTAAAATAATGAAACTAGCAAGCCAACATCAAAAGTCTGTTGTGCCGTTTGGGGTTGGTTCGAGTTTAGAAGGGCATGTAATTCCATATGAAAAGGGGATTACAATAGACTTCTCACTTATGAACAAAATACTTGAGGTAAGAGAAAAGGATTTTCTTGTTAAAGTGCAACCTGGAGTAACCCGTTCACAGCTTAATAAAGAATTAAAAAAATATGGTTTGTTTTTTAGTGTAGATCCAGGTGCAGATGCGACATTAGGAGGAATGGCTGCTACAAACGCAAGTGGAACAACATCTGTAAAGTATGGCGTGATGCGAGATCAAGTTCGTGATTTAGAGGTAGTTCTTGCTGACGGAACGATTATACATACAGGTAATTTAGCTGCGAAATCATCATCAGGTTATCATTTAAATGGTATTTTTGTTGGATCAGAAGGAACCCTTGGTTGCTTTACGGAATTAACGCTGAAAGCATATGGTATACCGGAGCATACTATGGCAGCAAGAGCATCATTTCCATCAGTAAATGATGCAGTGGAGGCTGTGATTCATATTTTACAAGCTGGTATTCCAATTGCGAGAATTGAACTTGTTGATGAACTGTCTATGAAGCAAGTTAATCGTTATAGTGAAACAGACTATAGGGAAGAACCAACATTATTTTTAGAGTTTCATGGAAATAAAGCAGGGTTAAAACAAGACATTGACTTTACTACAGAAATTGTTCAGGATCATAAATGTAAGGAAATTGCATTTGAAACAGAAACAGCAGCTAGAAATAAATTATGGGAGGCAAGACACAATTTAGCCTATGCGTATGTCCATAGTTGTCCTGGTAAAAAGCTTATGAGTATGGATGTGTGTCTCCCAATTTCAGAGTTAGCAAATGCGATACAGTATGCAAGAGAAACAGTAGATTCTACCGGGGCAATTGGCGGTATTCTTGGACATGTAGGTGATGGGAATTTTCATGTTCTTTTAATGGTTAATCCAAATGATAAAGAAGAAATAAAGAATGCGGAAGAAATAAATGAAAAGATTGTTATGTATGCCCTTGAGCGTGATGGAACATGTACAGGTGAACATGGGGTAGGGATTGGTAAACAAAAATATCAAGAAAAAGAGCATGGAGCGGCACTGCTTGTAATGGAAAAAATAAAACAAGCTCTTGATCCGCAGAATATCCTTAATCCAAATAAAATTTTAAAAATCAAAAATAAGAAATGATGCTATTTAAATTAGCTATTGCGACTATAATTAGTTTGATCTCTGGTATGTTTATGTAAATAAAAAACGGTTATGCTACATATCGGCATAACCGTTTTTTGTTGTTAATTTATTTCTCCATTGCATGGCCATCAAGTTAAGAAATTAGTGTTCCGAAAAACAAAAAAATGGGTTGAATTTTCATAAATAACTGTAGAGATATAAAATTTTAATTTTGGGGGCACTTCACATCACCATCAAGCTAAGGGTACCAAGAGGGTATATGTGAGTGTATTTTTTGAAATTTCTACGACTACACTAAAAATGTGCATAGCAAATAAACCTATCAAATAGGTGTTTTGAAAAATATTATGCGACTTTGAAACTCTGTGACAACGTACAATCATACATAACGCCTAGGATATCAACCTAACTTTGCATGTATGATTACGGGAAAAATTTCAGAGCATAATTTTTCGCTAGCCAATGGAAATATCACATTAAGTTCTGAAGGTGCAAAGACTCTCCTTAAAGCTTTACAACAATATTTAACAAGATAATAAATCAATAGCAAAAGGCACTTTTATATGATGTATGACATGAGAGTGCCTTTTGCTTGTTTGTTGTGGATTCTATTCATTTCTGCGTCATAGGTTCATATTTTTATAAATCTGCTTGATAAATAATAAATCTACCGGAAGCAAGCGTAACGAATACTTGATTGTTTGCAACTTTAAATACAGGTCCGTTAGAAGAGTAGTTGCTTATTTTTGTTTTTGCTTTAATTGAAATATGATTCTTGTCATCAACGTGAACCAAAAGAATTACACCAGTTGAACTAATCACTAACGCATGCTGATTTCCAAGACCTACTACTTTGTCCCACTTATAATTCTTACTTTCTTGGTCAAACAGTTCCGCGTTATCAATCTTTTTTCCTGCTTTATCAAAGAGAATGAATTTTGAACCCGCCCCTACGGCTAGCATTCTATTATCAGAAAGTTTGTCAATAGAATAGATATGATGCTTCGTAGAGCCCCAATCTCCTGAGTCAACTACCTTTCCATCTTTTTGTGACATAACTTGATATTTTCCTTGATCCCCTACCATTAAAAGGTTTCCATTAGCTAACTCAACTGTATCGTTAATATGCCAAGAGTTCGGCCACTTTCCTGTTCTCAACAATTCTTGAGACGAATTAAGAATTGTATAATATCCGCTATCATGTACTAACAAAATATTTTCATTCGATAGTTGCTTAACAAATCTCGTATTACGTGTATCCGATAGCTTTCCTTGTGAAATTTCATCTCCATATGAGTCTACAACTTTCCATTTTCCTTGTGATCCCGCAATAAAAATGTTACCATCAGCCATTTTTACCATTCCTTTTGTAGGGAAACTAGGCTTATTTTTTCCTTTTGACAATGTTTCGCCATTAGCAGTGCTAAGAAGAGCAAAGTCCGAGGAATTTTCAGCTAAAATATGCCCTTCATCCGTCAAAACTGCGTTCTGAATGGTACCGCTAACTTCCCATTTATTGCTCGCTACACCGTACACGTTAGCTGCACTTGCACATGTAGGAAGTATGAGTAAAGCGCTTGCAAGTAATGATGCGGTTATTTTTTTCATTTTAATCATTTTTCCACTCCTATAAGATATGTATTTGTCATGATTCACTAGATATACTACCATACCAAAAACTGTAAAATATATGCAAATATGCATATATTAAGTAAATAATTGGGATATGTTGTAAGGTAAGAGGGGGGTCAAAAAATATTAAGGGGGATATTTATTATGAAAAAATTGTTAGTTATTCCGGTGGTTGCTTTAGCTTTAACAGGTATTGGAGCAAGTACATCATTTGCAAGTAGTGAAAATTCAAACCTTACATCACAAGATTCCCTACAAAGTAAAGAAACACGAGTAATTAAAAGCGCTGTAATATCTAATAAGACCTATACTCTGGTTAACGGAGAAAGGAAAGTGACTTTCAAACATGCTAAAACGGCAGATATGAGAGTTCACGTCACAAACAAAACTACAGGTACGCTTGACTGGTATTTAAAAGACTCAAAAGGAGATCTTGTTGACAAGGGATCACTAGCGGCAGGTAAAGGCTTTACAAATACGTATTATACTCTTTCGAAAGGTACTTATAAGCTCACTGTTATTCACAGAAATGGTGGAAAAGGATCATTCGATGCAGCTGCTCGGACTATGGAATAATATGAACAATAAGATGATTTAATTTAACTTCCTTTTACTTGAATGATAGTTTAATAAAAAGGATCTGCCTAAAAGCAGATCCTTTTTGTTATGTATTTATTATTTTACTGCTTCTTTTAACTCTTTTCCGGCTTTGAAAGCAGGTACCTTTGAGGCAGCGATTTGCATTTCTTCACCAGTTTGTGGATTACGTCCCATACGTGCAGATCTTTCACGGACTTCAAATGTACTAAATCCAATGATTTGTACTTTCTCTTCGTTTACAAGTGCATTTGTAATGGAATCTAATACAGCTTGTGTTGTTGCAGCTGCATCTTTTTGTGATAGTTCTGCTTTTTCTGCCACGATTTTTGTTAGCTCTGTTTTACTCATTATATCCATCTCTTAATTTACTCTATGAAATCGCAATTATAATGTATCTGATAAATATTTGCAATCATCTCAATTCAACCTATTTAATTCTATATAGGTGCCCGTCCCATTGCTATCAAGCTAAGAAATACAGTCTTCCCCAAAACGAAAAAAATGAACTAAATTCCTATGGTCAACTATGAAAAGATGAAATTTTCGTTTTGGGGATACTTCAAAATCTTAGGTTGATGGGTATGTGTTAATTTGAAATAAAGTTACGATGCTTATAAAAAAGATGCGACGTTTAAAATAAAGTCGCGATATTTGTAAAAAAGTCACGATGTTATCCCTTTAGATTTGATCATCCAAAGGGATATTTTTTATGTTTAAATTTGCAACTGATTGGTTTGAATGTAAGCACTAGAATGTTTATAAAATTTTTCACGGTTTGAAACTATTCAAAGCGTACATTTTCTGAGATTTCTTTAATCTTGTCCCAATTTAAAATTTGAATTTCATTCTCTTCTCGTTTGATAATCCCTTTCTCTGTCCAGTCCTTTAGTATTCGATTTAGATGTCTTTTTGTAGTACCAATCAATGAGGCAACATCATCTAAAGAATTTGTTTTTATATATTGATTGAAATGTGATGGAGATTCAACCGTGCATATATAAGCAGCTAAACGTACACTGACTGGTGAGAGTGCATTTACTCTTGATGAAATGGTGCAAGTTCGTAGCTTATAGGCTAGCTCTTTCAATAATAGTTGATTAAATTTACTATCAAATTTTAAATGTGCTTCGTACACTTCTAAAGGGACAAATAATACTTCGCATGTCTCTACTGCAATACAGTTTGATTCAACTAAGCAATCTGCAAAGGTTTCGATATCGCCCATAATCGCTGGTGGTTGACAATAGCGTAATAGTAACTCTTTTCCAGTCACTTCTAAGTTAGAAACCATATACCTTCCTGAAAGTAAAAAATAGATGCTATCTATCTTGTCCCCTGCTTTTAAAATAAATTCATTAGGTTGAAAAGTGCTTACAGAAAGGAGCGATATTAGATCTTTTGTAAAAGTATAGTGATAAATAGATTGAAATAGATTTTGACTCATTTTTTCCTCCGAGACATCTGTCCTTTATTGGTCTCATTTATTTTAATATAGTTATAGTTAATTAATAAAGGGGTAGGGATTCAAATGAACTTTGTATTCGATTTAGATGGGACACTTTGTTTTGATGGCAAGAGTATTGATACAGAAATTATTGAGGCACTTCAAGAATTAAAGTTAGAAGGGCATCAAGTGATTTTTGCCTCAGCTAGGCCGATTCGTGATTTAGTACCTGTCATACCAAAAAGCTTTCATGAAGGTCTATTGGTTGGAGGAAACGGTACATTTACTTATGACCATGGGCAAATTCAAGTGACACATTTTGAACAACAACTTTTAGACAAACTCATTGCAGTTATTCATCAACATCAATTAAAATATTTAGCAGATGGTCAGTGGGATTACGCCTTTACAGGTGATATTGCACATCCTATTTATCGAAATATTGATAAAACCAATTCAACGAACAGACCGTTGGAACAATTACTGCCAGTCTGCAAATTAGTTTTATTCCAACCAAATGAGGAAGTGTTAGAAGTGCTTGAAGCATTTCCAGTTACAGTTACACACTATAAAACTGAGCATGCCATCGACATTAGCCCTCTAGGTATTAATAAAGTCAGAGGACTACATATGTTGAACATTCAACAGTTTATTGCTTTTGGGAACGATAGTAACGACAAATGCTTGTTTGAACATGCGGTACATAGCGTATGTGTCGGGAATAATAACGTGAAACGTTATGCGAAAGAAAACATTGAACGAGCAGATGTAGCAGGAAAAATTCGAGCATTAATGGGAAAGTATCGTATGGGTGAAGGAGATACATCTAAGCTTGTTAAATATTAATAAGGCTTTCAATAAGGTTTGAACTCTTGTAGATACAGTTAGATAAACTTAATTGACTATCGAAAAATTCATTATTT
>NZ_JBALQK010000048.1:0-51589 GCF_036965845.1 Bacillus sp. JJ1127
GAAGAGAAGAAAATTGATAAAGAGTTTCAAGAGGTAAGTGGATATTCTATATATCGTGCCATGCAAAAAGCGAAAGAAGTAGAAGAACAAAAGATTGTTAAAATATAAAAAAGATTTTGAAAAATAAAAATTGAAGTGCTATAATGTGATAACAACTAAAAACGGACAATATATATTGTCCGTTTTCTACTATCGATTACAAATTTTATATAAAGGAAGGAGTGATTGCATCGTAGATTCAATCTTGGCAAGAAATTGTTCATTGGTCATTTCTGAAAATTCTTCTGGCGAGATATGAATACCGACTAATAGCTCTGCTTTCTTTACAGTGGCTAAGCGTTCGATCATTTTTTGTAAATCTTTCGATTCTAATATGTTATGTGATTTTACACTTGGTTTAGTATGGTCAATGGACCAAACGAAGTCATTTGGTATATTTGTTTTTAAATCATTTAAATGTTCTAAGAAGGCATGAGCCGCTTCCACTTTTTGCGGACACTCATAGATTAAACCAAAGTATATGAAGGCATGGGTACCCCATAAGCCAATTTGAAAATGTGGTAACATCTTATACCCGCGTTTATTTGTTGAAAAAGCAACCCAAGTATCGTTTGGTGGATTGACTTTGCGGCGTGCGTGTTTCGCTACATGGTAGAAAAAAGTTTCCCCAGTTTGCTCGGATAAATAATGGGAAAATTGTTCGCCTAAAGCTTCTAATTTTGGATGAATATTTGTTTTAATAGCATTCATTCGTTCTTCAAGACCATCAACAGAAAAAACAGCAAAGTCAGTTGATTTAAATGTTTGTAATGTCATGACAGTTCCTCCAACTCCTAGTTTGTTTTTTTATTTTAGCATAGCTTGTACGATTCATAAAAAAACAGCACAAAAAAATTTCAGTAAAAAAAATATAATTTTGTTGCATAGATGATTTATCCAACATAGTATAGTATAAAACAAAAAATCAGAAAATTAAGTTAATTCTAGTCCGAGGGCAGACGAATATTGGGAGGAGGCAAATAAAAATGAGACAGGTGATTAATGCGTTAAAGAGAACAGATGCTGAAAAGAGAATTCCGGTATTAAGATTGGAATTAGATTATGAATTAGCGACTTTATATGATGCTATGATGGAGAATGATAATCAGAAAAAAGAAGAGTGCGTACAAAAATTAGAAGTGCTAAGACTTGAAATGATTCGTTTAGAAGCGTAATAATAGTATATGTATAAAAATTTAGTTGGTGCGAACCTTATAAAGGGTTCGTTTTTTCTGTGAACAGTATAGATCGAGGTGTTTAAAATATGCAAGAGGTATGGAAAGAAATCGATACACATGCAAAACAGTGGATTCGAGAAGCTGGGGAACGTTTAATGGCATCGTTGAAAAAATCACTTATTGTAGAAACGAAGTCAAATGTCACTGATCTAGTAACAAATATGGACCGAGAAATAGAACAGTTTTTAATTGGGAAAATTAAAGAAACATTCCCGGATCATTATATTTTAGGAGAAGAAGGATATGGAGACAAAATCACTTCTCCGAATGGGGTTGTTTGGTTAATTGATCCAATTGATGGTACGATGAATTTTGTTCATCAAAAAAGAAATTTCGCAATTTCGATTGGCATTTATGAGAACGGTATCGGAAAAATTGGCCTCATCTATGATCCGGTTCATGACGAACTGTATCATGCTATAAAGGGGGAAGGAGCATTTTGTAACGGTATAACCATTCCTACTTTAGAGAAAGGTACAGTAGAAAACGGAATTATCGCTTTAAATGCTACGTGGCTTACTGATAATCCATTACTTAATATGGAAAAAATGATGAAGCTCGTGAAAAAAGCACGAGGAACACGCTCATATGGTTGCGCAGCACTAGAAATGGTATATGTTGCAACAGGGAGATTAGATGCTTACGTGACGCCGCGATTATCTCCTTGGGATTTTGGTGGAGGGCTAATCATTGTAGAAGAAGTTGATGGCAAAGTAACGACATTTGCTGGTAAAGCAATTTCTATTGTAGAAAAAAGTAGTGTATTAGTTGCGAAGCCGGGAGTATATGAAGAGTTATTACCATTTGTATCACAGTAACAAAAAAAGTAAGAGGCTACGAAAAGCTTCTTACTTTTTACTGTTACTGTGATTTACGCATTTTTCGTTTTGTTACAAATCCGTATCCAACTGTAACAAATGTTCCGATAATGCAAATAATAACACCGATGGGACTATTTTCAGCAATCATAATTCCAATGCCAATTAAGAAAATAACACCGATAATAGCTATTAATAAAAAGCGATATTGAATGTGTTCCATATCTTCACCCTCCAATCTCATTTTACTTTCACAAAAGTAAGAATACAACTATATTTTCATTCTTGATTTTATTTTGATTGCCATTGTATCCCCTTCGCTCTTATAATAGAGAAGGATTAAAAAGACACTAGGAGTTGGACATGTTGAAAAAACGACAAGATTTACGAAATATAGCAATTATTGCCCACGTTGACCATGGTAAAACAACACTTGTTGACCAATTATTACGTCAAGCGGGGACTTTCCGTGCGAATGAACACGTTGAAGAACGCGCAATGGATTCAAATGATCTAGAAAGAGAGCGCGGTATTACGATTTTAGCGAAAAATACTGCGATTCACTATGAAGATAAACGAATTAACATTTTAGATACACCTGGTCACGCTGACTTCGGTGGAGAAGTAGAACGTATCATGAAAATGGTAGATGGTGTTTTACTTGTTGTTGATGCATATGAAGGTTGTATGCCACAAACACGATTTGTTTTAAAGAAAGCTCTTGAGCAAAATTTAACTCCAATCGTTGTAGTAAACAAAATTGATCGTGACTTTGCTCGCCCTGATGAAGTAGTTGATGAAGTAATCGATTTATTCATTGAACTTGGTGCAAACGAAGATCAATTAGAGTTCCCAGTTGTATTTGCTTCAGCAATGAACGGAACAGCGAGCTTAGATTCAAATCCAGCAAACCAAGAAGAGAATATGAAATCATTATTTGATACAATTGTTGATCATATTCCAGCACCAATTGATAACAGTGAAGAGCCACTTCAATTCCAAGTAGCACTTCTTGATTATAATGATTATGTAGGTCGTATCGGAGTTGGTCGTGTATTCCGCGGTACAATGAAAGTAGGACAACAAGTTGCACTAATGAAGGTTGATGGAAGTGTAAAACAATTCCGTGTAACAAAATTATTTGGTTACATGGGATTAAAACGTCAAGAAATTGAAGAAGCAAAAGCTGGAGACCTAGTAGCTGTTTCTGGTATGGAAGACATTAACGTTGGTGAAACGGTATGTCCAGTTGAACATCAAGAAGCATTACCATTATTACGTATTGATGAGCCGACACTACAAATGACATTCCTTGTAAATAACAGCCCATTTGCAGGTCGTGAAGGTAAATATATTACATCTCGTAAAATTGAAGAGCGTCTTCGTTCACAATTAGAAACAGATGTGAGCTTACGTGTAGATAATACAGAATCTCCTGATGCATGGATTGTATCTGGACGTGGAGAGTTACACTTATCTATCTTAATTGAAAACATGCGTCGTGAAGGTTATGAACTTCAAGTATCTAAGCCTGAAGTAATTATTAAAGAGGTTGATGGCGTAAGATGTGAGCCTGTAGAGCGCGTACAAATCGATGTGCCTGAAGAATACACTGGTTCTATTATGGAATCAATGGGTGCACGTAAAGGTGAAATGTTAGACATGGTGAATAACGGAAACGGTCAAGTTCGCCTTACTTTCATGGTTCCGGCACGTGGTTTAATTGGTTACACGACAGAATTCCTAACATTAACTCGTGGTTATGGTATTTTAAACCATACATTCGATTGCTACCAACCAGTACATGCTGGACAAGTTGGTGGACGTCGCCAAGGTGTTCTTGTTTCACTTGAAACAGGAAAAGCATCACAATACGGTATTATGCAAGTTGAAGATCGTGGTGTAATCTTCGTTGAACCAGGTACAGAAGTATATGCTGGTATGATTGTTGGAGAACATACACGTGAGAATGATTTAACAGTTAACGTTGTAAAAATGAAACAACAAACTAACATTCGTTCTGCGACGAAAGATCAAACTTCAACAATGAAAAAACCACGCTTAATGACTTTAGAAGAGTCATTAGAGTACTTAAACGATGATGAGTTCTGTGAAGTAACTCCAGAATCAATTCGTCTTCGTAAAAAGATTCTTGATAAGAGTGAGCGCGAAAGAGCTGCTAAGAAAAAGAAATCTGTCGAAGCTTAAGTAATGTAGGGCTGCCTTTTGATAAAAGGCAGCTTTTTTATTGTAAATATTTTTTGAAAATTTACTCTTTTGTGTGGACAGTACTTTTTTTGCAGGGTACTCTTATAGTAAGTACATTGAAAATGAAAGAGAAGGAGTTGTTATTCATCTGCGTGAGTAAGGGGGAGAAGTGTAGTGCTTGAAAAAATGTCATTTTTTGCGAAGTTGTACAATGTAGATGTCAATCCAGAAGTGGGGATGTGGTTGCTTTACGGTACAATCATCATATTAAGTGCGCTTGTATATAATTTAGGATTTGCTCGGAAGTTATCTTTACTAAAAAATATTGTAATTTATGTGTCTTTAGCAATCGGGTGTACTGTTTTAACTTTCTTTGCGGTTTTTTTACCAGTTGGGGAGGGGCTTGTTGTGGCTGCAATTGTGCTCGGTATGTATAGATTACGCTTACGTCAAGCGAGGCAACAGAAAGCAAGTTAAAGGGGGAAGTTTTCATGCGTTCCGTACAAGATGCGCTATATAATTGGTTAACAATTAAAACGGTTATGGAAGCACGCCCGCATGATATGGCTGCCCAAGAAACATATGGGTTATTTCATAACATGCTATATGAGGACTATCAATTAAAGAATATAACGGTTGAAAAGAACGAGGAGATGTATGTAATTACATACGAAAAAGATGGAGAAATACGGTCTGCAAGATTTCCATTAGAATCGATTGATTGTTTTTTAGAGCAGATGAACCGAGAACCAGAAAAATATAAATAAGTCCTCATCTAAATGATTAAGGACTTATTTTATAGGTTACCATTCATCTTCTACTGTTTTATCACGATATAAATGAAACTTGCCGCTTGCATGGCGTTCCATTGTACGTTCTGTAATACGCTCTGTACATTTCATGCACATATATGTATGAATTGGACGGTTACGAAGCTTTTTGGCCATAGGGTTTTCGTCATCTAGCTCATCTTTTTTATCACAAATCATGCATTTGACTCTCATTTCGTCACCTCAATACAAATTCTATCGTTATAAGTATATCATGTAAGTTTGATGTTTTTGAACTGTAGAGGAAAAAAATAATATTTTCGCAATTCGAAAAATAAGTTATCATAAAGATAAGAAAAATTTGGAGGTGGAAATATGGCGAATGTGGTAGAACCTACATTGACAGATTCCTTAGTACAATCTTTACGTAAGGAGAATATTGTTACAATAGCAACTACTGATTTTGAAAAAAATATTCCTAATGTCAGTGCTATTTCATGGGTATATGCAATGAGTGAGACTAGTATTCGATTTGCTGTGGATCAACGTTCACGTATTGTGGAAAATTTAAGACATCATGCAGAACTTGTATTAACTATAATGGCAAATGAATCCGTATTTTCCATTAGCGGTGAAGCAAAGGTTTTAACTGATAGAATGGAGGGTGTTTCCCTTAAGTTAACTGTAGTAGAAGTAGCTGTAAAAGAGGTCCGTGATGTTATGTTTTACGGAGCAAGGCTTGTTGCAGAACCAACATATGAAAAGACATACGATATTCGAGCTGCTAAAAAACTTGATCATCAAGTGTTAACAGGGATGAAAGAATTGTGAAAGTGGATGAACAACTGAGGTGGTTCATCCTTTTTCTACTTCCTGGTAAATTATAAATGTTAATAATGAAGTGCTTTTGAATAGGAGAGAACGCAGAAAGATTGAAGAAAAGTTTTAATTTATATGAATTTCGATTCTACCTCGTTTATACGGTACATATAATTATAACAATGGTTCGTCCATATTATGTGATGGATGAAACCCTTGTTCTACAAATTTAAAAGTGGAGTCAGGGGGTAACAGGTTGGATAAAATTTATGTGTTAGATACGAATGTACTTTTGCAGGATCCTTTATCTATTTTTTCTTTTGAAACAAATGAAGTAGTGATTCCAGCAGTTGTATTAGAAGAGGTTGATTCGAAAAAACGTTATATGGATGAAGTTGGACGAAATGCCCGTTATGTATCTAAGCTAATAGATAAATTTCGTGAACTTGGAAAGCTGCATGAAAGTATTCCTCTGGAAAATGGAGGGACATTTCGTATTGAATTAAATCATCGCTCGTTTGTTCAACTGCAAGATATTTTTGTAGAAAAAACAAATGATAATCGTATTTTAGCGGTCGCAAAAAATTTATCCTTAGAAGAGCAGGATAAAGAAGATGGGAAGTCTGTTATTTTAGTAAGTAAAGATGTCCTTGTAAGAGTAAAAGCAGATGCATTAGGCTTACAAGCCGAAGATTACTTAAGTGATCGTGTAATTGAAGTGGAAAATATATATTCAGGATTTTTAGAAAGCTACATATCAAAAGAACAGTTGAATTATTTTTATGAAAAAGGAGAGCTTCCTTTATCCGAAATTGCAAATCACCCGTTTTATCCAAATCAGTTTATTGTAATGAAAGATGCGTTAGGGGGATCAAGTTCTGCGCTTGGAATCGTTGATAACTTAGGGAAAAAAGTAAAAAAACTCATTTTTCATAATGAGCAAGTTTGGGGAATACGTCCGCGAAATGTACAGCAAATTATGGGATTAGAATTATTGCTCCGTGAAGACATTCCGCTTGTAACTTTAACAGGTAAAGCGGGCACTGGTAAAACGTTGCTTGCACTAGCTTCTGGACTTATGCAAACGGAGGATTTAGGTTTGTATAAAAAGCTTCTTGTCGCAAGACCTATCGTCCCTGTTGGAAAAGATATTGGTTATTTACCTGGAGAGAAAGAAGAAAAATTAAGGCCGTGGATGCAACCGATTTTTGACAACCTAGAGTATTTATTTAATACCAAAAAGCCTGGTGAATTAGATGCTATTTTAGCAGGTATGGGTTCGATTGAGGTCGAAGCACTTACGTATATACGAGGAAGGAGTATTCCAGATCAATTTATTATTATTGATGAAGCACAAAATTTAACGAAACATGAAGTGAAGACAATATTAACAAGGGTGGGAGAGAAAAGTAAGATTGTGTTAATGGGGGATCCTCAGCAAATCGATCATCCTTATTTAGATGAATATAATAATGGCCTAACATATGTTGTAGAGAAGTTTAAAGAACAAAGAATTAGTGGGCATGTAAAGTTTGTAAAAGGAGAACGTTCTAATTTAGCACAATTAGCAGCAGATTTATTATAAAAAGGAGTGGGCAAAAGCCCACTCCTTTTTATTCTGTTATTAGATAGGAAGCATCTGGTTAAATAACTGTAAATTTACGGATATTTCGAATCGGATTATTTTTATTAGAACCGTCATCAAAGTAAAGGTGAACAGGTCCGTCCTCTCGTAATGGTTTCCCGTCTTTTGAAAAGCCGAGAATAGCATTTTGGACTTTTTCTAATGGAAATGTGATTGTATCATGCAGCGTTTCAATTTCAACATGTGTTGCACTATCTATAATTTCGGCATTTTTGAAAAAGGGATGAAGTGGTATACCGAATGTTCCGGTAATAAGTTGCTCTTTTTTGAATTTCTTTACGCTCTTTTGAATCGGTGGGAAAATTGCACCATCACGAATCTCACGGTCCCAATGTTCAGAAGTGTGTTTCAGATAGGTTTCTAATTCAGATGTTTCTTCTCTAGTTTCACTAAAATAAGTTGTTAAATCTACTTTTCGATCATCAAAAATCCAAACGCTTGGATCGATGGTAATTGGAAAGCGTACTTTTCCGTTTATAAACAAAATTTCACTCATTGTTGTTCCCCCATTTGTATTATGCTCCCACTTTTCAGTATAATAGGATTAGACACGGTTGTCACAAAAAATGTTTCTATTGCAATTTATTAAAACTATCGCTAATATTAATAGATAGGATAGTAGGACGGAAACGGAGGGAATCAATTTGGCGTCTGAGACAATAGCAAATCATCAGGAAAAGGCACTTGCCCTTCTACAAGCGGATGCGGAGAAGATTTTAAGACTTATTAAGGTGCAGATGGATCACCTTACGATGCCGCAATGTCCATTATATGAAGAAGTGTTGGACACACAAATGTTTGGGCTATCCCGTGAGGTTGACTTTGCGGTTCGTCTTGGTCTTATTACAGAAGAGCAAGGGAAAGAGATGTTAGGAGAGCTTGAACGGGAATTATCAGCACTTCATGAAGCATTTACAAATAAACAACAATAACGGGTTCAAATAAGGGGGCTCAAACTGATTCAGTTTGAGCTTTTTATTTGTATAATAAAGCAGGAAGAATATTGATACATATGGAATACAACAATTAAAATGAAAACAGAAAGAGGATATTGCATGAAAAAAGTATGGAAGTCAATGGATTATTCATTATTGCTTCCTCTTGTCATTTTATGTGTACTGGGAGTGATAATGGTATACAGTGCTAGCTCTATTTTGGCTATTACAAAGTATGCTAAACTGAATTTGCCGAGTGATTACTTTTTTCGTAAGCAATTAGTAGCATTAGGTATAGGGACAGTATTGGGATTAGGAGTGATCGCTGCGATTCCATATCAGTTTTGGAGAAAACGAATTGTTTTGTTACTAATGATACTAGGAAGCATTGGATTGTTATCTTTATCATTATTGCTTGGAACGACAGCGAATGGTGCGCAAGCGTGGGTGTTTGGTATACAGCCGGCGGAATTTGTTAAAATAGCTATCATTATCATACTTGCACGTTTCTTTGCAAGAAGACAAGAAACAGACACTTCAGTATGGAAAGGATCAGCAGGCACAATTTTGTTTATAGGGTTAGTGGTATTTTTAATTCTGAAACAAAATGACTTAGGGACGGTATTGTTGATTATAGGCACTGTCGGGATTATGTTTCTTTGTTCAGGAGTTCCGATTAACAAGTGGATAAAGCGTCTGTTGTTAAGCTCAATTGTATGGATTCCGCTTTTATACTTAGTTGGTAACTATGCATTGAAACCCTACCAAAAAGCACGTTTTACAGCGTTTTTTAATCCATTTGACGATCCACAAGGTACGGGATTTCAGCTAGTGAACTCTTTTATTGGAATTGCTTCAGGGGGACTAAATGGTAGAGGGATTGGAAATAGCATACAAAAGTATGGGTATTTACCTGAACCACATACAGACTTTATTATGACAATCATATCTGAAGAACTTGGTTTTATCGGTGTAGCGATTGTTTTAATTTGTTTGTTACTCATCATTATTCGTTCATTTAGGATTGCTCAAAAGTGTAAAGACCCATTTGGGAGTTTAATAGCAATTGGTATCGCTAGTCTGATTGGAGTACAAACATTGGTTAATGTTGGTGGTATGTCTGGGTTATTACCTCTTACTGGTGTACCTTTACCATTTATCAGTTATGGTGGTAGTTCTTTAATGGCTAATTTATTTGCAATGGGCATATTGTTAAATATAGCCAGTTACGTAAAAAAACAAGAGAAGCAGCAAGAAAGAATAAATCAGAAAAAAGAACACGGTGAACGACATCTTGTTGTCGTGAAATAAAGTAAAACTTTAACTAGCGGGGCTGTATCCTCTGCTGATTATTACTGCTAGCAAATAGTGGAATAAAAAGGCTTTGTGTTTTCGAACACAGAGCCTTTTTATTATATTGATTTTTTAATATGTTATACTTTTTTTGTCCAAAAAACAAAAGTGTAACATATTTATTTGAATGTGATATACAATAAGTCTGTTAGAAAAGGAAGAGGTATGCTATACTATTTTTGTGAAACAAATTGATTAGAAAACTTATCATTTGTTAAAAAATAAGGTATGATGAATAAAAATAAGGTGAAGCTTTCTAAGTGGAATTTTGAAAAGAAAGTGAAGAACTTCACGCTCTTTAGAACATGTGCTTATTTAATCTCTAGAGTGGTAGGAAAATAGAGGGGGAAAATCATGACAAAGCTGCAACGTATTCAAAAAGTATTAGTAGCTAACCGCGGAGAAATTGCAATTCGTGTATTCCGAGCTTGTTCAGAACTTGGGTTAAGTACAGTTGCAATTTATTCAAAAGAGGATAGCGGTTCTTACCATCGTTATAAAGCAGATGAATCTTATTTGGTAGGGGAAGGAAAAAAACCGATCGATGCCTATCTTGATATTGAAGGTATCATTGAGATTGCAAAGAGCAATCATGTAGATGCAATCCACCCTGGATATGGTTTCTTGTCAGAAAATATTCAATTTGCAAGACGTTGTGAAGAAGAAGGGATTATCTTTATCGGACCAAAGAGCAAACATTTAGATATGTTTGGAGATAAAGTAAAAGCAAGAACGCAAGCACAATTAGCAAATATTCCAGTTATCCCTGGTAGTGATGGACCTGTTAATTCACTAAAAGAAGTTGAAGAATTTGCTGAAAAGTATGATTATCCGATAATTATTAAAGCTTCCCTTGGCGGTGGCGGTCGAGGTATGCGTATTGTACGTAATAGTGATGAATTAAAAGAATCTTATACTCGTGCAAAATCAGAGGCGAAAGCGGCTTTTGGTAATGATGAAGTATATGTTGAGAAATTTGTTGAAAAACCTAAACATATAGAAGTGCAAATATTAGCGGATGAAGAAGGAAATGTTGTACATTTATATGAGCGTGATTGCTCTGTACAACGTCGTCATCAAAAAGTAGTTGAAATTGCACCTAGTGTATCACTTGCCGACGATCTTCGTCATCGCATTTGTGAAGCGGCAGTACACTTAACGAAAAATGTGAATTATTTGAATGCTGGTACAGTTGAATTCCTTGTAAAAGGGGATGACTTTTATTTCATTGAAGTAAACCCACGTGTTCAAGTAGAACATACAATTACAGAGATGATTACAGGAATTGATATTGTTCAGTCACAAATTTTAATTGCAGATGGACATGCTTTACATAGTTCGATAGTGAGTGTGCCACAACAAGAAGACATTATTGTACACGGTTATGCGATTCAATCTCGTGTAACAACAGAAGATCCACTTAATAATTTCATGCCTGATACAGGAAAAATTATGGCGTATCGCTCCGGTGGTGGTTTTGGGGTTCGTCTTGATACAGGTAATAGTTTCCAAGGAGCAGTTATTACACCGTACTATGATTCTTTACTTGTAAAAGTGACAACTTGGGCACTTACATTTGAACAAGCTGCTGCGAAAATGGAACGTAATTTAAAAGAATTTCGTATTCGTGGTATTAAAACAAATATTCCATTCTTAGAGAATGTGGTAAAACATAAAAACTTCTTGTCAGGAGAGTATGATACATCATTTATTGATGCATCACCTGAACTGTTCGTATTCCCAAAACGTAAAGACCGCGGTACAAAAATGTTAAGTTATATTGGTACGGTAACGGTAAATGGTTTCCCTGGGGTAGGTAAGAAAGAAAAACCAATTTTCCCAGATGCACGTATACCAAACACGAAACATTCTGAACCAATTCAAAACGGAACGAAACAAATTCTAAATGAACGCGGTGCGGATGGTTTAGTAAAATGGGTACAAGATCAAAAACGTGTACTTTTAACGGATACAACATTCCGTGATGCACATCAATCTCTACTTGCAACACGTATTCGTACAAAAGATTTAAATCAAATCGCTGAGCCAACAGCTAGAATGTTACCGAATTTATTCTCGGCTGAGATGTGGGGCGGTGCTACATTTGATGTTGCGTATCGTTTCTTAAAAGAGGATCCGTGGGAGCGATTACTAGAACTTCGTGAAAGAATGCCGAATGTATTATTCCAAATGCTTCTTCGTTCTTCAAATGCAGTTGGTTATAAAAATTATCCAGATAATTTAATTCAAAAGTTTGTGGAATGTTCAGCGCAAGCTGGAATTGATGTATTCCGTATTTTTGATAGCTTAAACTGGGTGGAAGGTATGAGAGTTGCAATTGATGCTGTAAGAGATAGCGGTAAGATTGCAGAAGCAACAATGTGTTATACAGGGGATATTCATGACCCAATGCGCAGTAAATATGACTTGAATTATTATAAAAACTTAGCGAAAGAATTAGAGGCATCAGGCGCACATATTTTAGGTATTAAAGATATGGCTGGATTATTAAAACCAAATGCGGCGTACGATCTAGTTTCTACGCTAAAAGAAACAATATCGATTCCGATTCACCTTCATACGCATGATACAAGTGGAAATGGTGTTTTAATGTACACGAAAGCAATTGAAGCAGGTGTTGATATTGTCGATGTAGCAGTAAGCTCAATGGCAGGTTTAACATCACAGCCAAGTGCGAACACGTTATACTATGCGTTAGGTGGAAATGAAAGACAACCAGATGTTGATGTGAATTCATTAGAAAAACTTTCTCATTACTGGGAAGATGTTCGTAAATACTATGCACCATTTGAAAGTGGTATGAATGCTCCTCATACAGAGATATATATGCATGAAATGCCAGGTGGGCAATATAGTAATCTTCAGCAACAAGCGAAGGCGGTTGGATTAGGAGATCGCTTTGACGAAGTAAAAGTGATGTACCGCCGTGTAAATGATATGTTTGGTGATATTGTAAAAGTAACGCCATCGTCAAAAGTTGTTGGGGATATGGCATTGTTTATGGTACAAAATCACCTTACAGAACAAGATATTTTTGAGCGTGGACATTCCTTAGATTTCCCAGGTTCTGTTATTGAAATGTTCTCTGGTGATCTTGGACAACCATATGGTGGCTTCCCGAAAGAATTGCAAAAAATTATTTTAAAAGGGAAAGAACCAATAACAGTAAGACCAGGTGAATTATTAGAACCAGTAGATTTCAACGCTTTAAAAGAAGAATTATTCCATAAACTTGGACGTGAAGTAACAATTTTTGATGTAGTTGCATATGCATTATATCCAAAAGTGTTTATGGATTATGAAAAAGTTGCTGGGCTTTATGGAAATGTGTCCGTGCTCGATACACCTACATTCTTCTATGGCATGAGCCTTGGTGAAGAAATTGATGTGGAAATTGAGCGTGGTAAAACATTGATGGTTAAATTAGTATCAATTGGAGAATCGCAGCCAGATGGAACGCGTGTGCTTTACTTTGAATTTAATGGACAACCTCGTGAAATTGTTGTGAAAGATGAAAGTATTAAAGCGACAGTTGCACAGCGTGTGAAAGGAAATCGTGAGAATCCAAATCATATTAGTGCAACGATGCCAGGAACTGTTATTAAAGTTGTCGTAAATGAAGGCGATGAAGTGAAAAAAGGTGATTCCATGGCCATTACGGAAGCAATGAAAATGGAGACAACTGTTCAAGCTCCGTTCAACGGTAAAGTGAAGAAAGTATATGTAAAAGATGGCGATGCCATTCAAACAGGTGATTTATTAATGGAATTAGATCATTAATAATAAAAAAGAGCTGCTAAAAAGCGGCTCTTTTTTTATCTCGTTATTGGCGAACGGTAATACTTAACAGAAGTAAAGAAGTTAGGCGAGAAATAAAGTGAAACTTTAATCAGTGGGGGGCTTCATCCCCCGCTGATTATTAGTCCTCACCAATCGGGATAAAAATAATAACTTGCCATAGTGGCAAGTTATTAAAACGATTGTTTATTTTACGCTGAGGTTGATTGTTGTGTTTTTTTAGCATTTGCTGTACTCCTTGTGCCTAACATAACCAAATAACATAGTACAGCAAAGAGGCAAGAAATAAAGAGTGAGTGTAATAATGACATTGATAGACTAGCGCCTGTATATACAACTAACATCCCCACAACTGCTTGAAGTGTAACGAGAACAAATGAAGTAATCCATCCCCAATATACAACGCGTTGTTGTTTATATTGGCGAATAGCTAGAATCATTGCATATAGTATCCAAACAAATATTAATGTTGCAGCAAACCTATGCCCCATTTGAACCCATTCGTGTAACTGAGTAGGCCATGGTCTATTTTTACTACAAAGCGGAAAGGACGGACATGCTAAGCTTGCATGTTCATGCCGTACTAAAGCCCCTGTATAGACGACAATATAGCTGTAAATTGTTACACCGTAAATATGGAATTTCATTTTTTTGTCCATAATGAGAGATCGTGCATCAAATTTCTTGTCAATTTCAAAAATAAGACACGTTAGTAAAATGACCGAAGCAAATGAAATTAAGGAAATGCCAAAATGGATAGCTAATACAGCGGGTATTTGTCCCCAAACAACCGCAGCTGCTCCCATTAATGCTTGTGCAACTAAAAATACGAACGATAAAATAGCAAGCGTTTTTGTTTCACGCACATGCTTATAATATTTCCAGGATAAGATGCAAAGAAGTGTAACAAGAATTCCTGCTGATCCTGATGTTAAGCGGTGACTTAGCTCAATAATTGTTTCCATTGATAAATGAGACGGAATCAATTCACCATTACAGAGTGGCCATGATTTACCGCAACCTTGACCTGAACCGGTTTTTGTAACTAAGGCTCCTCCTAATAAAACCCCTAATAAGTCGAGGCTTGTAATGACTGCTAACCATTTAATAAAGCGTTGCAATCTCTTTCACCATCTTTCTGCTATGAAGTTATTGCGAAATATTTTCATTCCGTTACGTTTATAGAACAAAATGTGCTACAGTCCTATGATATATAAAAAATAATAAAATAGCAAAGAAATGAAGAGGGGGAATAAAATGTTTACAAAAAGAAAAAAACGGAATAAAAATTACATAATTTAGGGAGGATTACACCTATTATGAAAAGAAATGGAAGGAATACATGCTAAATATGACAAAATAGTTTATTATAAAAGGTAGCATCATGGTATGATAGGAATGAATAGGAGAAACTTTTTTATTATTCGACACAAAAAGTTCATGTTTTCTTCACAAAATGTTCGGGAAATATGATTTAATATATTGGAGTATGAGCGTAGATTAGTAGTAGAATGAGTTAACATCATTTCTACTGTAATAATATTGCTATATAGAAGCGTACTACTTTTATAAAGTAAAGACGCAGAAGAAGGATGAAAGTTTTAAGAGGGGGTTGAAATGATGAACCATGCAACAAGTGAGCTGCATGATGAGTCAGCTGTAACAAATGTACCGGAAACAACACGTGTACAAGATTTATTAGCGCTCGTTAAGATGGGGATTGTAAACTCAAATACGCTAACTGTATTTACAGGATTTTGGTTGGCTGTACATTTTAATGGATTAAATGTTTTGGAACACTTGGATAAAATGTTCTTTACAATTGTTGGTTCTGCATTAATTATGGCAGGGTCATGTAGCTTAAATAACTATATTGATCGAGATATTGATCACTTAATGGAACGGACAAAAAACCGTCCGACAGTAACTGGAAAATATAAACCTGGGTTTGTGTTAACATTAGGTATTGCATTATTACTTCTTGGATTTGTATTCTTGTTACTTACAACACCTATGGCAGCATTTATTGGTTTCATTGGTGCTTTCACATATGTTGTTTTATATTCATTATGGACAAAGCGAACATATACACTAAATACAGTAGTAGGTAGTGTATCTGGAGCAGTTCCACCTTTAATTGGTTGGGCCGCTATTGATCCTAGTTTAGATCATCCAATCGCTTGGATGTTATTTTTGATTATGTTCATTTGGCAAATCCCACATTTCCTCGCACTTGCGATGAAACGTGTTGATGAATATCGAAATGCAGGGATCCCAATGCTTCCTGTTGTTCATGGATTTGATATTACAAAGCGTCAAATCATGATTTGGACAGTATGTTTATTACCATTACCATTTTATATGAGTGGACTTGGTGTAACATTTATGGTAATAGCAACATTGCTTAACATCGGATGGATCGTATTAGGATTCTATGGCTTCCGTAAGAAAGATGACATCAAATGGTCCGTACAAATGTTTGTCTACTCCCTGAATTACTTGACAATCTTATTTGTGTCAATGATTGTAGTTACATTCTTCTAAGACAACGACATGAGTGGATTTCTTTATGTTGAGATTTACTTTACTTACTATAAAGTACAATCTAATTCACAAAGAAAGTGGGGGTTGTTTGTATGAAGAAACAGTGGCGACTGCTTTCGTTCGTTTCACTGCTGGCTTTACTGTTAGGGGGATGCGGTAAAGCCTTTCAATCTACTTTAATTCCGCAAGGTGAAGTAGCAAAAATGCAATATGATTTACTCTTGTTAGCAAGTGCAATTATGATAGGTGTCGTACTTGTAGTTACTATTATTTTCTTGTATGTAATTGTGCGCTTCCGGCAAAAGAAAGGCCAGGAGGATTACATCCCAGAGCAAGTTGAAGGAAATCACAAACTAGAAATTATATGGACAGTCATTCCAATTATCTTGTTACTGATATTGGCTGTCCCTACCGTTACATACACGTTTAAACTTGCTGATGTAAGTGCGATGGAGAAAAAGAATATTGATAAAGATACAATCGTTGTTGATGTAACAGCGAATCTTTATTGGTGGGAATTTTCTTATAAATCAGAAAATATAGTAACTTCGCAAGATTTAGTCATCCCCACAGGTAAGAAAATATATTTGAATTTGAAGGGTGCCGACATTAAACATTCGTTTTGGGTTCCATCTTTAGCTGGAAAAATGGATACGAATACAGATAATGTCAATAAAATGTGGCTAAAAGCAGATAAATCAGGCACTTATAATGGTTTTTGTACAGAGTTTTGTGGTCCATCACATTCTTTAATGCAATTTAAAGTAAAAGCTGTTGATGAAAGCGAGTACAAAACTTGGCTTGCTGATATGAAAAAACTTGATGGTAAGAAGGAAGTCGCTTCTACAAAAGAACAAGAAGGTAAGGAAATATTCAGTAAAAGTTGTATTGGCTGTCACGCAGTTGGATCAAATGATAGTAGACCACCTTCTGCACGTATCGCGCCAAACCTAGCAAACTTCGCTGATCGCGATATGGTTGCCGGGATTGCCGAAAACAATGATGAAAACGTAAAAAAATGGCTAAAGAATCCCGAGAATATGAAGCCAGGAAATAAAATGACTGGTAAGTATGGCAACTTAACGGATGACCAAATAGATGCATTAAATGCATATTTGAAAACGTTGAAAGTTGAGAAATAAAGAGGGATTATTTGCGAAGGGGAGGTTGAAAACGTGAGTGCTGTAGCAAAAAAACAGGGGATGGGTGCTGTTATATGGGATTATTTAACGACAGTAGACCATAAAAAAATTGCCATTCTCTATTTAATTGCAGGTGGATTGTTTTTTATCATTGGCGGAATAGAAGCGTTATTTATCCGTCTTCAACTAGCGATTCCAAACAACGCTTTTCTTGTTGGAGATGCTTATAACCAAGTATTAACGATGCACGGTACAACAATGATTTTCCTCGCAGCTATGCCGCTTGTGTTTGCATTTATGAACGCTGCTGTACCACTTCAAATTGGAGCAAGGGATGTAGCGTTTCCGTTTTTAAATTCACTTGGATTTTGGCTGTTTTTCTTTGGCGGAGTATTCTTAAACTTAAGTTGGTTTTTAGGAGGAGCACCCGATGCAGGATGGACATCGTATGCATCGCTATCCCTTGCTTCTAAAGGGCATGGTATTGACTTTTATGTATTAGGATTACAAATATCGGGTATTGGTACATTGATTGGTGGTATTAATTTCCTTGTTACAATTATTAATATGCGTGCACCAGGAATGACATATATGCGTATGCCGATGTTTACATGGACAACATTTGTAACTTCTTCACTTATTTTATTTGCTTTTCCACCATTGACAGTGGGATTAGCACTATTAATGTTAGATCGATTATTTGGAACAAGTTTCTTTAATCCTGCTTTAGGTGGGAATACAATCATATGGGAGCATTTATTCTGGATTTTCGGTCATCCAGAAGTATACATTCTCATACTCCCAGTTTTTGGGGTATTTTCAGAGATTTTCGCTACATTTTCTAAAAAACGATTATTTGGTTATTCATCTATGGTATTTGCAACAGTATTAATTGGATTTTTAGGCTTCATGGTGTGGGCACATCATATGTTCACAGTTGGTCTCGGTCCTGTTGCGAATGCCATTTTTTCAGTTGCAACAATGGCAATTGCAGTTCCAACGGGGATTAAAATATTCAATTGGCTCTTTACAATGTGGGGCGGGAGTATCAGGTTTACAACGCCAATGATGTGGGCTGTTGGTTTTATACCGTCATTCGTAATGGGTGGTGTAACAGGGGTTATGCTCGCTTCAGCTCCAGCTGATTATCAATTCCATGATAACTATTTCGTTGTGGCGCATTTTCACTACGTAATCGTTGGTGGAGTTGTATTTGGATTACTAGCAGGAGCACATTACTATTGGCCGCTTATGTTTAATAAAGTATTAAATGAAATCTTGGGGAAAATAACATTTTGGTTGTTCTTTATCGGTTTCCATTTAACATTCTTCATTCAGCATTTCCTTGGTTTAATTGGTATGCCGCGTCGATACTATACGTATTTGCCAGGCCAAGGATTAGAAATGGGGAACTTAATTAGTTCGATTGGTGCTGTATTCATGGGACTGGGAACGATTGTTCTTTTATTTAATATTGTGAAAACGACATTATCTAAAGAAAAAGCGGGGCGTGATCCATGGGATGGGCGTACATTAGAATGGACACTGCCAGCACCTACACCAGAATACAATTTCAAACAATTACCATTCGTTCGTGGATTAGATCCATTTTGGATTGAGAAACGTGAAGGAAATAAAGAAATGACAGCTGCAGAGCCTGTTAGTGACATCCATATGCCAAATTCTTCGTTCTCACCATTTATCATTTCACTTGGACTGTTTATAGCAGCGTTTGGTGCTATGTATATGCAAGGGGGAAAAGATAAGTTTTGGCTAGTGGTTGCGATTATTGGACTTATTATCACTTTTGGTACAATGTTCCTTCGTTCGGTAATCGATGATCATGGTTATCATATTCATAAGGAAGATTTAGATGATAAGGGGGGCACAGCGTGATGCATGTAGAGGAAAAATTAACGAATGAAACATTTCCAGCAGAGCCTGAAAAAGCAACCCTTGAGGGGAAAAATAAATTTGTTGGATTTTGGCTGTTTCTTGGGGGCGAAACTGTATTATTCGCTTCCTTATTCGGCACATATTTAGCATTAAGAAATTCTACAAACGGTGGCCCCTCGTCGCAAGAAATGTTTCAAATGCCACTTGTGTTTATTATGACAATGCTTCTATTAACAAGTAGTTTAACGAGCGTGTATGCAATGTATCATATGAAGAACTTTAATTTTAAGCAAATGCAGCTTTGGCTCATTGTAACAGTAGTACTTGGCATAGGGTTCTTAGGATTTGAAATATATGAGTTCAATCATTATGCGCATGAATTTAAACATACAATGAGAAGCAGTGCATTTGGTTCTGCGTTTTATGCACTTGTTGGGACACATGGACTACACGTATTATTTGGATTACTGTGGATCTTAACATTGATTTTTCGCAATGCAAAGCGTGGTTTGAATTTATACAACGCTCCAAAGTTTTACGTTGCATCTATTTATTGGCACTTCATCGACGTAGTCTGGGTGTTTATTTTCACTGTAGTATATTTGATGGGAATGGTGGGATAAACAATGGCGACAAAGCAAACAAATACAAGCAATTCAAAGGTAGATCTCATTTATCGTAGGAGAAAAAGTGCAGAGGAGATGAAGCATCAAGTTATCACATTCGGTTTAATGATTTTCTTAACGATTGTTGCTTTTGTGGCAGTAGCTTATCCAAAAACTTTTAGTCCAGTTTTCTCTGTACCATTTATTGTATTGTTAGCAGTTGTTCAAGTTATATTTCAGTTGTATTATTTCATGCATATGAGTCATAAAGGGCATGAAGCAGCATCGTTTTTCTTATATTCTGGATTGTTAGTAGGACTGTTAACAATTTTGGCTTTTACGACGATTGTATGGGTTTAAATAGGTAGAGGGCTTGGAGGTATCTTGGCCCTCTTTTCCTATTAAGGTAAGGAATTTCTATTGAAAAGGTGGGTGTAAAAATGAGCAACTTATGGATATTTGGTTTTCAAGCGTTATGGAGCCCGATCTTTTTACTTTTTATGATTTCAATCCTTATCTGTTACTTTCTCGTTATTGGACCATATAGAATGCGGTTTGAAAATGCAGAAAAGGTAAGTAAAAAACAGATATTTTATTTTACGACAGGAATAGTCCTCCTATATATTGTGAAGGGAGGACCTATTGATTTAATTGGACATATTATCTTCAGTGCACATATGCTTGAAATGGCAGTGATGTATATAGTGGTGCCACCGCTATTACTGTTAGGAATACCAGTTTGGTTATATCGATATATTACATCTTTTAAAGTTATTCAAGTTATTTTAAAGCTATTTACAAAACCACTTATTGCATTGTTTGTATTCAATGGCTTATTTTCTTTTTATCATTTGCCAGTTGTGTTTGATACGGTAAAGCAAAGCCAAATGGCACACCCTATTTTTCTTGCTGTATTGTTTTTTACATCGATAATGATGTGGTGGCCGATGTTAAATCCGTTACCAGAGTATCAATCATTAAGTGATATAAAGAAACTTGGTTACATGTTTGCCAATGGTATTTTATTAACACCAGCTTGTGCATTAATCATTTTTGCGAGTGAACCATTATTTGCGACATATACAGATCCAAGTTCTTGGATGAAAGCGATGGAACTTTGTGTACCTGCGGGAACGTTGACAGATTTAAATATAGCTGGCCCAGACTTTTTACATTGGATTCCAGTCGTACAGGATCAACAAACAGGTGGTATCATTATGAAAATTGTCCAGGAAATAGTGTATGGTACAATTATTGGCTATGTATTCTTTAAATGGGCTCGTAAAGAGCGCAGAAAAGATGAGGAACAATTACACGCTGTTCCTCCTTATTTACAAACGAAGTAATAAAAAGGTGTACATTCATTCGGTTAAAAAGACGATTCACTTTTAAGTTATAAACAAAACAGGCGTGTCCATATGGATACGCCTGTTTTGTTTATTCGATAACTTGAAATTCCTTCAGTTCTTTTTCGATATTTTGCAGGAGTTGTTCGCTTTTTTGGAGTACATTTGTAGGGAAGATTTCATTTTCACCATATTCAACACCATGTGGATAATAATGTTTTCCTAACAGTGGTGAAAGTAATTTGATTTGTGCATGTCTTCCGCCGATGTCTCCTTCCACTGCAAGGCCTTGTACTCGTAAATAATATACATCCTTCAATATTTCAAATTTATAGTCGTATGTAACTCGCTCATAGTCCCATTGGCCAGCAAGTACGAAATGATGATTTTGCATGATTTCAGTTAGAAGTGTAAAGTCAACTACTGTTCCGATGAGTTTTGAATTTGGAAATTGCATAGAATCCCTCCTTATTAAATTTCCTAATTGTTAATTTTATAATAGTACGAAAAATCAGAAAACGCAATTCGTATTGGGAGAAAAGAGAGAAACACGGCTTTTTTTACAAAAATATGATATAGTGAAAAGAGTACGGTACACACAAAAGGAAAGAAGAAAAAATAATTTGTGTATATCTCAACTTTATGTTTGTCCAGGAGGTATATCGTTTGAAGAAATTATTGCGTATCGTAATGATTACGGTTTTTATTTTGGCCATTGACTTATACGGGAAATTACTCGTTTCGCAATATATACTGACTCCCTCTCATTCTAAGCAAGAACAAAAAGTTGTAAAGAAAAAAAAGCCGACAAATGAAGGTTTTCCAGAAACTATTTCACAAGTTATGGGTGGAGATTCGGAAAATCTGTTAGCAAAATGGGGGGAACCAGCTCGAATTGAACCCTCTGCGTACGGTTACGAATGGTGGGTGTATAATCAAGATTTATCGCAATATGTCCAGTTTGGAGTTGCTGAACATAAAATTGTAACGGCTTATGTTGCTGGTGATCAAGTCGATGTAGAGCCTTTCCGCATAAATGAAAAATATGAAGATGCGTATAAAAAAAAGGCATTCTCACATGAAATTTCTTTGAAAAGAGGGCGAAATAGTTATCAATTTGAATTGTCTGATACTGAAACTATGGAACAGCCACTGGTTTCAATAGAAGAAGGAGTTTGGGCACAGCTATATTTTGATCATTTCACACATGAACTTGTTGGAATCAGGTACATGGATGATGATACATTGCTTCGTCAAAGACCATATCAGCTTGTATACTCTGGTGAATTAACGACAGAACAACAGATGACCCCAGAAAAAATGACACAAGTAGAACATGGAAATATGCAACAAATTTTGGATTTGACAAATATTATTCGAAGTCACCATCAATTACCATTATTAACGTGGGATCAGCAAACAGCGGATGTTGCATTTGGACATAGTAAAGACATGAAAGAGAATAATTATTTTTCACATGATTCACCAAAGTTTGGAACGTTAGGAGATCGATTACAACGAGGTCAAGTTGCTTTCCAGCTTGCAGGTGAAAATATAGCGGCGCAACATACTGATGGAATTGCTGCGTTGCAAGGTTGGTTGAACAGTGAAGGACATCGAAACAACTTACTGAATGAACAATTTACTGAGTTAGGTGTCGGAGTATATGATAAATTTTATACTCAAAATTTTATTCGAAAATAAGAAAAGGTGCATGAAACGTCTAAAAATAGGCGAACCATGCGCCTTTTTTTTCTTACAATATAGTAGATATTTCTGAAGAGGTGAGGATTATGACAACAACAAAAGGAGCGTTACATCCTTCTGTTCAACAATTTAAAGCATTTGTAAACCATCACCCTAAAATGGTTCATGAAGTTCGAAGTGGTGAAAAAACATGGCAACAATTTTACGAGGAATGGTATTTACTTGGAGAGAAAGATGAAGTATGGAAAGTTTACAAAGCGGACAATGAGGCAATCTCTTCGCCGGTACAAGAAAATAAAGATGAACAAACAGCTGACTTGATGGGGCAAATGCTTTCTTTTTTCAAGAAGTTAGATGTGGAACAAATGCAGCAACATTTAGCAAATGTTACGAGTGCAATTGGGAGTGTGCAGCGAGTGATTCAACAATTTCAAGGAAATCGCGCGCAACCAGAGCAACGAACTTCTGAAAATAATCCATTTTTCTTTCAAAAAGATTAGGGGGAAAAGAGGATGAGGGCAGAACTTATGGAATTTATAAAAGCTAATGAAGATTTAGAACGTTATATTCGTGAACAACCATATTGGTACCGAAAATTGTCACGTAATCCAGGGGAAAAAGAAGCCTTTGAATTGGCTGCATTACAACATTTCAAAAAGACAATACCAGACAAAGTCGAAAAGTTTCAAAATCAATTGGCCGTTGCTTCTATTATGATTGACATGTTTCAATATATGAAACAGCAAAATGCAACGTAATAGGAAGGAAAAACTATGTCCGTCATGCGAAACTTTTGTTACAATAAAAGCGGACTATTGAAAAAAAAGGAGTTACAGCATGACGGAAATTTGTTTAGTACGACATGGACAAACTGATTGGAATTTTCAAGAGATTATTCAAGGACGTGAAGACATTCCACTTAATGACGTTGGGAAAAAGCAAGCGAGTCAAAGTGCGGCTGCTTTGCAGTTAGAAGCATGGGACGTGATTATTAGTAGTCCTTTAATTCGAGCCCAGGAAACAGCTAGGGTAATTAGCGAAGCTGTTGGAATACATTCTATCTTTCTCGATGAGCGTTTTGTTGAACGGAATTTCGGAGAGGCTTCAGGAAAACCTGTTCCTACAGTCCGAGAACGTATTGCAGAGGGAAATGTAGAGGGAATGGAATCAGATGAGGAGATTGTAAACCGGTGTTTTACAGCATTACAAGATGTTGCGCAAATGCACGCGGGTAAGCGTATTATTATTGTGGCGCATTCACATGCCATAAAAGCAATTTTACACGCAATTTCACCGGAAGAAATTACATTTAAAACCCCATTAAAAAATGCATGTATTAATTATGTAAAAGAGGAACATGGAAAATGGGACGTACTAAGATATAATATTGCGGAGCATATTTGTGTATAAGAGATGATGGATGCGTATGCTTAGTTTTATGTTTAGATGGGAGAATCAAATTAGTAGTTCCGTTCTAAATGTGTTATGATGGATACTTGGAGGTGTCTCTCATGATTGTAGCGACGCTTGAAAGCGTAATGATTTTAGATAAGGCAGAGCGGCTGGCAAAAGCGGTTATCTGTTCAGATATAGCAGAAAATTATCGTAAATGTTATAAGGTCTTACAAGAAGATTTGGAAGCCCAGACATTAATTAATCAATTTACAGCAATGAAAGAGCGATATGAAGAAGTGCAACGCTTTGGTAAATATCATCCAGATTATACTGTTGTTTCAACAAAAATGCGAGAGTTAAAGCGCTCTATAGACTTGCATGAAAGGATTGCTGCTTTTAAAAACGCGGAAAATACTTTGCAGAAATTATTAGATGAAGTCAGTGTAGCAATTGGCTCTGAAGTTTCATCTGCGATTAAAGTTCCTACGGGGAATCCATTTTTTGATGCAGGTGGCTGTGGAGGCGGTTGTGGCTCTGGAGGTAGTTGTGGTTGTAAAAAAACGGGGTGATGTGCCCCGTTTTTTAGAGTATGGAAGAAAGTGTATACGGAATTTGTTCTACAATGTACTATAATGTCACAAATTTCTGATTGCTGTTTATAAGATACAAGAATATAAGTATATAGAAGGAGAAGATTATGTTCGGGCAACGACAAAGTATGATTGTTTATTTACATTCATTAAAACATGCCAAAATTTTAAGAAAATATGGTAATATTCATTACATATCAAAACGATTGAAATATGCGGTTGTATATTGTGATATGGAACAAATAGAGCATATGATGCACAAGTTAAATAAACTTCCTTTTGTAAAAAAAATTGATCAGTCGTATCGCCCATTCTTAAAAACGGAATTTGAAAATTCACGTCCGGATCGTGCGAAAGAATACGACTATAGTTAAGTTGAATCCCCCACACCAATTTTGGTGTGGGGGATTTTAGTGAGTATAAAGTGAAACTTCTACCGATAAGAATAAAAAAATGGTAGATGTAATATCTTTACTGCATTGGTGGAATAAAATGATTCATTCGCAAAATACCGATAAGGTGATTAAAATATAATTCCTTTTCTGGAAAAGTTGTAGATGGTTTTACGGTAAAAGAAGTAACTTTTTTTTCAATTTGTGCAGCAGTTTCTTCAAATAAAATCATCCGTTTACTTTTTTTATTTTCAAGTAGAGGGATTCCTTCACGGCATATGTATAGCGGTTGAAAATCACCAACAGTTGTTGGTTTTAGAACCACAACAAGTGAACATACATTTTTCTCGTTTTTTACAGTTTCAAATTGTAGCATATGTGTTACACGGTCTTTATTTGCTTTGGCAATTTCAAGTAATTCATATAAATCAGAGTAGCCTTCTCCGAGCTCAATAAAACGTTGAATCATATCATTTTCCTCCTCTTTCTTTTACTGTATCATTTCATTTTTTAAATGAAAAGCAGGCAAAGAAAAAAACCCTGCAAAGCAGGGCCCTTCTTATACTAGCATATACTAGTAAGAAGGCAAAGGGAGAGGAGAAACCGGAGGAAGAACTTATGGGGAAACGTAAGTCTTCTCCGCGGTTGGCAACAACATCGAAGGTGATGTTGTTATATTTATTTATGTCCAATCTAAATGAAGATATACATAATGAATTTAAAATTTATCGTAGGCTTTTTATTTTTCTTTCTTTTATTTTATGATAGGATAAAAAAAGATAAAGTGAACCTTGTGTTAATAAAGAGGATTTTACTTGCGGCTCGCGAGATGAATATACATATGAGATATTGGGAAATTATTACACAATGATGGTTTTTCAAAGAAATAAAGTGATTTTTCTTTTTATAGGTAATGGATTCCGTTATTCTTTAATTGGAAAATAACTGAAAGAGTATGGTTTGATAGCGGTTACTCAAACGAGTATATGTTTGTGATAATCGCTCGATAGATTGAAATAAAGGTAGTGACAACAAATGAGAGTAGTTTCTGGAAAATGTAAAGGGCATCCACTTAAAGCTGTGCCTGGTAATACAACGCGTCCAACAACAGATAAAGTAAAAGAATCTATCTTTAATATGATAGGTCCGTATTTTGAGGGAGGACTTGCCCTCGATTTATTTGGTGGTAGCGGAGGTCTTGGGATTGAAGCGCTTAGCAGGGGGATTGACAAAGCGATTTTTGTTGATCGAGATAATAAAGCTGTGAAGGTGATTCATCAAAATTTAGAAAGCTGCAAAGTACATGATCAAGCTGAAGTGTATAGAAATGATGCAGAACGTGCTGTGAAGGCGCTGATTAAACGCGAAATATCATTTGATCTCATATTGCTTGATCCACCGTATAAAGATCAAAAAATTGTTTCGTTAATTAGTATTATGGATCAACATGGATTATTGAACAAAGATGGCTTAATTATGGCAGAACATGAGAATGACGTAGTCTTACCTGAGACAATAGGGGGACTTGTAAAGGTAAGAGAAGAAAATTATGGTATTACAGCAATTTCGATTTATAAGTATGAAGGTGAGGGAACCGAATGACAAGCATAGCGATTTCTTCAGGAAGCTTTGATCCGATAACTCTTGGACATTTGGATATTATTAAAAGAGGGGCAAAGGTATTTGATGAAGTATATGTTGTTGTTTTAAATAATTCATCTAAGAAACCATTCTTTTCAGTAGAAGAGCGCTTAGAGTTAATTCGAGAAGCAACACAAGATATTCCGAATGTAAAAGTTGATTCACACAGTGGATTGTTGGTTGAATATGCAAAAATGCGTAATGCTAATGCGATTTTGCGTGGTTTACGAGCAGTTTCTGACTTTGAATATGAGATGCAAATTACATCCATGAATCGAAAGTTAGATGAAAACATTGAAACCTTTTTTATTATGACAAATAATCAATATTCATTTTTAAGCTCAAGCATTGTGAAGGAAGTAGCTCGCTATGGAGGAAATGTAGCGGGTCTTGTTCCCCCTGTCGTCGAGCACGCTTTAAAAGAAAAGTTTCAAACCCCGTTAAAATGAACGGGGTTTTTCTTTATTTATTGTGCGTAAGAATAATAAAATCACATATAGATATAAACAAAACAGTGTAAAAATAGGTCCATAGTGAAGGGTTAATCCCCAAATTTTTTCAAGTATAGAAGAGTGATTTGATAAGAAAACAGGAATATCTTGTTGGGTAGGTGAGAAAGAATGCGATTTTTCATAAAGTGGTCCCCAAAATATAAAGGTATAGATGGGGGCGAGAATACTTTGGATAATTCGTGCGAAAAAGTACGGCTTAAAGCGAATGTCGGTATCTGCTAATATACTCGCTACTTGTGCTTGAATTGAAAGACCACTAAAAGCCAAGATAAAACTTGTTACCATTGCTTGTTCAAGTATCGTAGTTTCAGTGATCTGACTAATCATTTGACTCCCTAGTGTCATTTCGAAAAGACCTGATAAAATGGGAATACTAAAATGAGGTGACAGTTGGAAACAAGATAAAATATGTTGCATAATAAAAGCGAGCGCTGCTGTTAGTTGGAAGACTGTAATCATTTTATTTAGAACTGAAAATAAAACAATGAATCCGCCGATCATAAGTAAAGTTTGAATAGAGGAAATAATAGCATCGCCAAGTAGTTTTCCAATTGGTCTTTTTTCTTGTAAACGCGTCTCATGAAGAACGGAAAAAGCGTTTTGTAAGGGGCGCTTCCGGATAGAGTGTTTGTCTTTTATGTAAGTTTTGTTATTACCGTAAAACCGCATAAGTAATCCGACAGTAAAATTGCTAATATAATGTGCAGCAGCTAAGATAAAACCTAATTTTGGATTGTTAAAAAAACCGATAGAAACAGCTCCAAAAATAAATAATGGGTTAGAAGAGTTTGTAAAAGATACAAGGCGTTCAGCCTCAATTTGCGTTAGTTGATTACTTTGGCGTAATCTAGCGCTTAGTTTGGCGCCTGCAGGGAATCCGGAAGCCATTCCCATCGCCCAAACAAATCCGCCGATACCAGGAACGCGAAAGAGAGGGCGCATAAGCGGCTCTAAAATGACGCCGATAAACTTTACGACACCTATACTAATTAAAAGTTCTGCAAGGATAAAAAAAGGTAGTAGTGAGGGAAAGACAACTTCCCACCATATATTTAATCCGCGAATAGAAGCTTGCAAAGCGGCTTGGGGATGAAGTACAAGAGAAAGTGTTAGAAATATCATCATTATGGTGAGAAAAACTGTTTTCCATTTTTCATACATGTTACCAAATCCCCCTTTGTCCCAAAAAACGCTCATTTCAGTATACGTGGATACATGGCGAGTTTAGACCATAAGTATGAAAAAGGGAGTGAAAAAAATTTAAGGGTGAGAGAAATGAACGAACCGAAAATAGGCTTGGCTCTTGGATCTGGAGGTGCAAAAGGCTTTGCGCATGTGGGGATTATTAAAGTATTACGTGAAGCGAATATTCCTATTGATATGATTGCAGGAAGTAGCATAGGAGCATTAATTGGGACATTTTATGCGGCAAGTTGCAACGTTGAGAGGCTCTACCGATTGGCGACTGTATTTAAAAGAAAGTATTATTTGGATTTTACTGTACCGAAAATGGGATTTATTTCTGGAAAACGTGTAAAAGATATGATTAAAATGTTTACATACAATAAAAAATTAGAAGAGTTAGATATCCCAACTGCAGTTGTGGCCACTGACATTTTAAAGGGGGAAAAAGTTGTATTTACAAGCGGTTCTATTGCAGACGCAGTGAGAGCGAGTATCTCTGTGCCAGGAGTGTTTGTACCGGAGAAAATAGATGGTCGTTTATTAGTGGATGGTGGGGTGATTGATCGTATCCCTGTATCCGTTGTCAAAGAGTTAGGCGCTGACATTGTAATCGCTGTAGATGTATCTCCGATTAAGATCAATGGCGAAGTGACCTCTATCTATGATGTGATTATGCAAAGTATTGAAATTATGCAGCATGAGCTCATTGTCAATCGACAAATTGCATCGGATTTAATGATGCGTCCAGCAGTAGAGCGGTTTAGTTCACGTGCTTTTACGAATATTGAAGACATTATTCAAGTAGGAGAAGAAGAAGCGGAAAAACATATTCAAGATATTTACTTACTAATTGAACAGTGGAAGGAGAAAAATAATGTTTAAGCGTTTTCGGTTTATATATGCAATCCTAATAGGGGTTATATTGGCGATGTTACTTGTGTACGTACGCCTTCCGTATTATGTAACAAAACCAGGTATGGCAGCGAAATTAACGCCATATGTACAAGTTGAAGGAGGAAAGAAAGAGTCTGGAGATTTTATGCTCGTAACCGTTTCGATGGGGCCTGCAAATGTGGTGAATTTAATAGCTGCACAATTTAATAAATATAATCATATTTCGAAAGCGGAAGAAATATTGCAAAAAGGTGAAAGTGATGAAGAATATCAATTTCGCCAAGAATATGCGATGAAAGATTCTCAAAACGCAGCCATTTATAATGCGTATAAGCGAGCGAATCGTTCAGTTTCCTTTCAAAACAAGGGGGTTTTAGTTGCTGGGATTGCGAAAAATATGCCATCAGAAGGAAAGTTAAAGCTAGGTGATGTCATTGTAAGTGTTGATGGACATCCTTTTGAAACAATAGATCAATTTGTGGAATATATGGCAGGTAAAAAAGAAGGCGATGTAGTAAGTGTTGAGTACATTCGAGGTGGAAAACATTCTACGGAAAAATTAACGCTAAAACAAATTCCTGATGGCAAGGGGCGTGTTGGTATTGGCGTTTCCATTGTTACTGAAAGGGAATTAGCAGTAGATCCAAAGGTGAAAATCGATTCACATGAAATTGGGGGACCATCAGCAGGATTAATGTTTACATTGGAAATTTATAATCAATTGACTGAAAAGGATATGACAAAAGGTCATGAGATTGCTGGAACGGGAACCATTAATGAAAAAGGAGAAATTGGTCCGATTGGTGGGATTCAACAAAAGGTTGTAGCTGCTAGTGATGCAGGAGCCGAAATATTCTTTGCACCAAATGAAAAAGGGGCAGAGAAATCGAATTATAAAGATGCTCTTGAAGCGGCGAAGGATATTAAGACGAAAATGAAAATCGTACCGGTAGATACATTGGATGATGCATTAGCGTATTTAGAAAAAATGCCAGAAAAAAAATAAACCTCTCGCTTCAGAGAGGTTTACTTTTTTTGGGTGTAATTCCTCTAATTTCAAACACAAGCAACGCAGTTGGATAGAAAAGAACTACCCGATGTTAGGGGCTTTATAGGAACCTTACAGTTGTTTCATCATATCGGATTGGATGTTGTATGATATCTTGTTGTATACATTTCATACGGAAAGGTTCTTGTAACACAGAAAGATAAACAGCGTTTGCTTTTCGTTCTATATCTAAAATTGGATGCTGGAATGTCTTTGTATGAGTAAGGATTGGAAGTTCTATTTTCTTTTTATTTTTGGAAATATAAGATTGTCCTTTTTGTGACATGCCAAGCAGTCGAATATATGGTGCATGTTGCTCTATACTCGCTCGTGCCATGTCTTTTTTTGTTGTATTGGTTAAAATATGTGTACAAGCTCGTTGTAATCTAGTCCACGTATACCGCTTTGTTTTTAATGCTTCCATGAACGTAAGAAATGATGAAGAATTATGTATTTTTGATAAAATACGATGCTCTAAACCTTCTTCGATTTCATATATATGTTGTAGTTCCTGAAGAGACATTGTCAGGAGCTTGTATTTGAAAAATGAAAAATACTTTTCCCAGTTATGTAACATACCGTATGTTTGCTTGTAGTCTGCTAAAAGTGAGGAAGTCGTATTCGGAACGAAAGGCTCAATATCTGTAAATGAACTGCTTTCGCTAAACAGTTGTTTACGAATACTTGTTGCACTTGCAATATGTTGATCTTGAAAGGTTTCGTCGTGATAATGGGATGCGAACCTTTTTATAGTTTGTGCATATATGGAACTTTTTTGTGAAAGAATTGCCTCGATGTAATGTAAGCCTAAAATGTTATTCGGCTGTGACATATCTACATTGTTTTCATGCGATGAAATATGTAAAAAGGCTTCAGATGTAGCTTTTGCGTAACTATTACCTGCATTCATAAATTGTTGTATGAGGCGATCAAAAGTATCCTTTTCTTTCTTTCGTAAAGAGATGGTGTTATAGAAATGTTCTGCTTTTCCATCTTCACTGCCGAAGCAAATTTCAGACACGCCAAGAGCATCTAAAATGGAAATCGCTCCATTTGCAAATGTTTCCGCTTTTTGAGTTGCAAACGCATAAGGAAGTTCGACAACAAGATCAACGCCACCCGCTAAAGCCATCTTTGTTCGATACCATTTTGATATGAGAGCTGGCTCACCGCGTTGTAAAAAAGGGCCACTCATGACGGCAATTGTAACATCAGACTGTGTTAAGTTTTTTGTTTGTTGCACATGATAAGCATGACCGTTATGAAAGGGGTTATATTCAACAACAATACCGCTTGCCTTTATGATAATCTCTCCTTTCGGTGTAGCATCTTTTCTAAAAACATGATACTCTATATATTATTTACTATAATGACTCCATTATAGTGTAAAGAAAAAACATTGACAAATATAAAATGGCTAGCTATAATTTTGTTTGTTGCCTTGAGGTGATATGATATGAAATGGTCCATCCATCAATTAAACAAATTGAGACATAAAGGATTGACATTAGATGAGATGGTAGATGTAAGTGAGCTAAAAGAAGTCGAGAAAGAAATTCGTGAAATTCACCCTGTCCATGTAACAGGTAGAGTTGATTTTGGCTCCGGTAAGTTTACGTTTCATCTACATATAACTGGAAGCATGGTTTTACCATGTTCTCGCTCTTTAGTAGATGTGACATTACCATTTGACATTAAAACAACTGAGGTGTTCCAAACTTCAGAAGAAGAGTATGAAACGGAAGCTGAAATCCATTGTTTAGAAGGAGAAGTACTTGACTTACTCCCTATAATCAAGGAAAATATACTTTTGGAGATTCCAATGCAAATTTTCAGTGATGATGTTTCCGGTGGAGCACCGACGCAAGGTCAAGACTGGCAAGTGATTTCGGAAGAAAGCAAAGAAAAGCCTGTTGATCCACGATTAGCAGGACTTGCAAAGTTTTTTGACAAATAATCGGAAGACTGGTTCAGGCCTTCATATGAAAATAACTATTTCTTTTAAGGAGGTGGGAAGAATGGCTGTACCTTTTAGAAGAACTTCTAAAACAGTAAAAAGAAAGCGTCGCACGCATTTCAAATTATCAGTACCTGGTATGGTAGAGTGCCCAAGCTGTGGTGAAGCGAAATTAGCTCACCGTGTATGTAAAGCATGCGGTACTTACAAAGGTAAAGAAGTAATCAGCAAGTAATTGCAAAAAATAAACGTAGAAGAGTATCTTCTACGTTTATTTTTTTTGTCTTTTTCTATTAAGAAGAATGAAAAGTTTTTTGCCATTTTTCTCAAACATAACTTTGTGAAGGAAAGGGAGAGATGAGGATTGTGAACCTTTTAGTAGAACATAAAGAAGCGGTAATATGGGTTACATTAAATCGGCCGAAACATCACGATGCAATTACTGGTGAAATGATGGATGCATTAGAAAAAGTGATACAAGACATTAGATAAGAAGATGGGCTGAAGTGTGTAGTCATTTTGTGCAGAATGTGCACGGTTATGGGAATTGGAAGAGCATAGGCGAGCGATTGTTACAACTTTAAAGAAATAGAAAAAGATATTCTTTGCATGTTGGCATTCTATCTTTTCTAGTAACTGCATATGTTTAATAAAAAATGCATAAGGAGGACTAGAAAGATGGCGACAACACGACAAGATGCATGGAATGATGATGAAGATTTGCTTCTGGCAGAAGTAGTACTCCGGCATATTCGAGAAGGAGGAACGCAACTTTCCGCCTTTAAAGAGGTAGGTAGGAATTTATCTCGTACACCTGCAGCCTGTGGCTTCAGATGGAATTCTTACGTTAGAAAGCAGTATAAAGAACGTATTGAAGAAGCGAAACAAATTCGCAAGGTAGAGAATTATGAAGTGAAGCAACCGAAAGTGGTAGAAAATTCATCTATATCTATTACATTGAATGATGTTATTGATTTCTTACAAAAATATAAAGATGAAAAAGAATCAAAAGTATTGCAACAGAAAATTGAATTACTGCAAAAGGAGAAAGAATGGCTTCTTCAGCGTTTAGCGGTATATGAGGAAGAGTATCGAACTTTGCTTGACTATATTGATCAAAAAAGAAGTGTAATGGTACTAGAGGTAAAAGAAAAAGATGCTGTTCATGAGCATGAAATATTAGAAAAGTTAAAAAAATAAAAACAGCTGAGTAACAGCTGTTTTTATTTTTATCCTGCTATTAACAAGCAGTAAGCTTGCTGCTCGTTAATAATCAGTAGACGATGAACACTGATTAAAGTGTCCCCTTACGCAGATTCTTCGTTTGTAACCGCATTCAAATTAGTTTTTGGGTACCAAATATAAAATTCGCCATCAGTCGTTGTTGTTTTTTGGAAATTTAGTTTATCCCAAAATGCGGCAGATTGAATGCGTGCTGTTGTTTTAATAGGAAATTGCAGTTGTTTCACATAATTAACAAGCATTTGACCGAAACCTTGATTTTGGAAGTTTGGTAATACTTCAAGTTTGGAAAGCTCTACGTAAGATCCTGTAATTTCAAGGTTTGCCTCACCACGTCTTCTCATGTACAAACTCATACGTGCGATAAGAGATCCACCGTAATAAATGCCGTAAAATGGGGATTCGCTATCGTTTTCAATAATATTTGCTTGTAATTCTTCAAACATAGAGAGTTCTTGAGCACCACAGCCTTTGAATTTTTTGAATTCATCTAATGTTTTATAGTTGATGAGCAAGCGCTCAACTTTTGGGAATGTCATTTCACCACGTCCTTTTCTTGTCTTATAAATAAAGAAAAGTATAAATATTTTCAATAATATTATAACTTATTTTTTCATTTTTATGAAGAACATAGAAAATTTCTTTCGGTATTTTTTGAAAATTTGCTACACTGGAATATGAAATGTATTGGTAATCAATATATACATGTAAGAGAAGAAGCTATGTTTGGTGAATGATAAATAGGATATAATCAATGTTATAGCAATACATATTAGATGGGGGGAGTCAAGGGCTCTGAATGGACTACAAGATATTTTTATATCTAGTGATTTAGGAGAGGCTCTTGCGTGAAGAGAAATGAAGATTGGAATTGTTGGTCCGGGAGCCATTGGTCTACTTTATGCATTTTATTTTAAAAAAAATGGGCAAGATGTTACATTGTTTACAAGAACATTCGAGCAAGCAGAAAGAATAATGCAGACGGGGATAACGTGCATTCGAAATGGAAAACGAGAAACTGTATTTCCGAATGTTTTGCCATTAGAAAATGTGTTAGGTGAGAGATTGGATTATACATTCATTGCTGTAAAACAGTATCATTTAACTGATATACTGCCTTTTATAACTGAACAACAACAACTAATCTTTTTGCAAAATGGGATGTCTCATCTTCAAGTCATGCAAAAATTACAGTGTGACAATATAGCTGTAGGTATTGTAGAACATGGAGCAAAAAAGGTGAATGAACATACAGTACATCATACCGGGATAGGTGTTACAAAGTTTGGTCTGGTACGTGGTAATCATGTTCCATTTGAAGCGGTATTCAATTGTTTTTCTTCTCAATTGTTTTCGTTACAAGTAGAGAATGATTGGAAACAGACAATGTACAATAAATTGGTAGTGAATGTATGTATTAATCCTTTAACAGCGCTGTTTGGAGTGCAAAACGGAGAATTATTATCAAATCCATTTTTTTATCAAGCAATGAAGCAAGTATTTAATGAAGTTATATTTCTTATTAGAGAGGAAAAAAAAGAAGAGCTGTGGCGAATGGTTTGTCGTGTGTGTGAAAAAACGTCTAGTAATACATCTTCCATGTTAGCTGATGTGAAGGGAAAGCGAAAAACAGAAATTGACGCTATTGTTGGTTATGTGTTGGGGGAAGCGAAGAAACAGCAAAAACAAGTACCTACACTTCAGTTTTTGTATAACGCAATAAGAGGATTAGAGCGGTAAGGTATATTCTTTGCTTTTGCATCAAACATTGACTACAATGTGGATTGGTGAGAGAACAGGATACGAAAGGAAGAATTATATGGAGATAAAAGAAATCTCTGTTCCGCTACAAGGTGTTGCGGCGGACTATAGGAAGGGCGAAAAAGAGATACAGGCATGTTTTGACTATCAGTTAACAGAAGATGGATTTAAACAACGTCTGCATGATTTACGTGATAAAAAGTTTTTCCGTCAAGATTTGGTGGAGCATTTATTAAAATATAATACACAGTTACATGCTGGAGAATATACGCTTCGTAATATAGAAGCGCTTGCAGATGAAAATACATATGTTGTTATCGGAGGACAACAAGCTGGACTATTAACAGGACCACTCTATACAGTGCATAAAATTATTTCGATATTACAGCTTGCGAAAGAGAAAGAAGCAAGTCTAGGGGTTCGAGTTGTTCCTGTTTTTTGGATTGCTGGTGAAGATCATGACATTGATGAAATTAATCATACATTTGTAACAAAAAATAAAAAAATAAAAAAGATGATTTTTCATGATCGTCATCCTAAAAAGGTAAGTGCTTCTGAATCGGATCTTTCAATTGAAGACTGCAGAAAGTGGATCGATGAGATTTTTAAAACGTATCCAGAAACAAATTTTACAAAAGATGTATTACAATTCGTTGAGGATGCCTTGCAGAAGTCTCGGACATATGTAGATTTCTTCGCACACCTCATTATGAAGCTGTTTACAGATACAGGCTTGATTCTTGTCGATTCACATCATCCAGCACTTAGGAAATTAGAAGTTTCCTTTTTTAAACAAATTATAAGCCAATATAAAGCAGTTCAGGAAGCTCTTCATAGTCAACAGCAGATCATTAGAGAACAAGGGTATAAGCCAATTATTGAAACCAAATCAAATGCAATACATGTATTTATGCAAATTGACGAAGAGCGTGTATTGTTAGAAGAAGAGAATGGGAAATTTGTTGGGCAAGATGGTACGTATTCATTTTCGTATGAAGAATTGATAGGGGAAATGGAAAGAAATCCAGAGCGATTTAGCAATAATGTTGTAACTAGGCCGCTTATGCAGGAATATATTTTCCCAACATTAGCGTTTATTGGAGGGCCAGGTGAGATTGCGTACTGGAGTGAATTACAGCAAGTATTTCATGTGTTTGGTTTCCAAATGCCTCCGGTTGTTCCGCGTCTTACAATTAGCTATATGGAACGGAATATTATAACAGATTTATATGATCTACATTTACAAGAAAGTGATCCGTTTGTAAAAGATATAGGTGAAATACGTGAAAACTGGCTGTCTAATCAAATAGAAGAGCCAATAGAAGAGCAATTCCTTGAAGCGAAAAAGGGAATGATGGAAATTCACACATCCTTACAACAGTTTGTAAAAAGGATAGATCCTGGTTTAAATGATTTTGCTGGAGAAAATGAGCGGAAAATTAAAGAACAAATTGAATTGTTAGAAAGAATGTTAAAACGAAATGTTGAGAAAAAACATGAAGTTGAGTTGAATAAATTTCGCCGTCTACAATTTGCGCTTCGTCCACTAGGAGCGCCGCAAGAACGAGTATGGAATATATGTTATTATTTAAATCAGTTCGGTCTTGATTTTGTTCAAAGAGTGATGGAGCAGTCTTATTCTTGGGATGGAAAGCATCACGTTATAAAACTATAAAATCTTGCTCTTCGGAGCAGGATTTTATTTTTGTTCTGTGGAATTACCTGTAAAATAATAATTTTCTGAATTATATGATTAGATGACTGAATAGTGCTCATAATAAATAAAATAAACATATATGACAAAATAGCACAAAATGTAAACGTATTATTATGTTTTTCGACATGTTTTTATTTAAATTCCCGCAAAAAATGATAAAATTTAGTATATAATAAATTAAAGCTGCGATCAGTGGATAATCCTTTTCACTAATGGTGAGTTGAATGAGTCGCACTTTAACATTGTTTATTTTTCCAGCTTATATATATTAGCTAGGAGAAAGAAGTGCGTTCAGCATAATTATTTGGAAAAAGAGTAGGTGCAACGATGTTTAAACACGTAACAGTGCTTTTAAAAGAAACAGTAGATGGCTTAGATATAAAGCCAGATGGTACATATGTAGATTGTACGTTAGGTGGCGGCGGTCATAGTTCTTATCTATTATCCCAGCTAACGGAAGGGGGAAAGTTAATTGCATTTGATCAAGATGAGATTGCGATTCAAAATGCAAAAGAAAAATTTTCTTCTTATGGTGATCAATTTGTAACAGTGAAGAGTAACTTTCGTTATTTATCAGAAAAGCTACATGAATTAGGTATTACAGAAGTAGATGGGATTTTATTTGATTTAGGCGTTTCTTCCCCTCAATTAGATACACCAGAGCGTGGTTTTAGTTACCATCATGATGCGCCGTTAGATATGCGGATGGATCAAGATGCCCCGTTAACAGCATATGATGTTGTGAACAGCTGGTCATATGAACAACTCGTAAGAATTTTCTTCCAATATGGTGAAGAGAAATTTTCAAAACAAATTGCAAGAAAAATTGAAGCGTATCGTGAGAGTAAGGCAATTGAAACGACAGGGGAGTTAGTGGAGTTAATTAAAGAAGGAATTCCTGCTCCAGCTCGTAGAACAGGTGGACATCCTGCAAAACGAGTATTTCAAGCGATTCGTATTGCTGTAAATGATGAATTGAAAGTATTTGAGGAAGCATTGGAATCTGCAATTGAAATGGTCAAGCCTGGCGGAAGAATTAGTGTGATTACATTCCATTCGTTAGAAGATCGTATTTGTAAAACAACATTTAAACGAAATAGTACAACACCACAGCTTCCTCCTGGATTACCAATTATTCCTGATGAGTTTAAGCCGAAACTAAAGCTTATCACAAGAAAGCCGCTTTTACCTTCTGATGTAGAGTTAGAAGAAAATAATCGTGCGCGTTCTGCGAAGTTACGGATCGCCGAAAAACGATAAAAGGAGAGAGAGGTATGACAAATTTAGCTGTAAAGTACAAACAACAAGCGCAAGAACAGGTACAGTTACAATCTCAAGTTCCACAGCAGATGGTACAACCAAAAGCTAAAGCGAAGATTACAAGAATTGAGAAACTGTTGTATGTAGCTTTTATTGGCTTTTTATTATATGCCTGTGTAGCTTTTATTGGTAATAAGGCTGGATTATACCAAGTTGATGCAGAAGCAGCAAATATAGAGGATACAATTGTGAAACAACAAAAAGAAAATCAAGAATTACAAGCTGAAGTAGAAAAATTAAGTCGCTATGAGCGTATCGCTGAAATTGCAAAAAAACACGGGCTAGAAATTAACGCGAATAATGTAAAAGGCCTACAATAAATAGGTGTGAAACAAATATGAAGATGAATATGAACAAACTTCATACGAATAAGGGAGCAGGTTACTTTATGATATTTTTCCTCCTGCTCTTTTTGCTGTTGCTAGCCCGATTCTTTTATATTCAAGCAACAGGAACAGTGCATAATCAGGACTTAGAGAAACTTGCCCAAGATAAACATAGTAAAACAGGTATACTTGAAGCGAACCGTGGAACGATTTATGACCAAAATGGACATGTGTTAGCACAAGATGCGAACTCCTATAAGCTTGTCGCAACGTTGAAAGGCGAAAAGCCTGTAAAAGATAAAGAGGATGCTGCTAAAAAGATTGCAGGTGTACTCGGAGCGAGCGAAGGTGAAATTTTAGCCACTTTAAAAAAAGATAAGAACCAAGTAGAGTTTGGAACGATAGGAAAGAACTTGACGAAAGAGAAGAAAGAACAAATAGAAGCTCTTAACATACAAGGGATTTCATTTGTTACCGAAAAAGCAAGAGTGTATCCGAATGGAGACTTTGCGTCTTATGTATTAGGTTATGCAAGACCAGATGATAAAGATGGTATTACAAAAGGAGAATATGGGTTAGAACAGAGTTTAGACAAATTTTTACGTGCTTCTAATGGAAGTGTGGGATATACAGGGGGACGTAATGGAGTTCCTCTTGAAGGCGGAAAACAAAATATAAAACCGCCTAAAAATGGAGATAATGTGTATTTGACAATTGACCAGCGCATTCAAAGCTTTTTGGAAAATGCGATGAAAGCGGCGGAGAAGCATTATGAACCTGAAATGTTAACTGCAGTTGTAGCAGATCCGAAAACTGGGAAAATATTAGCGATGTCTAGTAGTCCTAGTTTTGATCCCAATAAACCTGATGTTAAAAATTATTTAAATGTGCCAGTCGCAAATGCGTTTGAGCCAGGGTCGACGATGAAGATTTTCACATTGGCAGCAGCGATTAATGAAGGTAAATATAACGGTCAGGAATATTATCAGTCTGGTACATATTCAGTTGGAAATCGTAAAATAAAAGATCATAATGATGGTGCTGGTTGGGGATCTATTACGTTCGATGAAGGGGTTGAGCGTTCTTCGAACGTTGCATTTGCTATTTTAGGAGATCAAAAACTTGGACCAGACCTTTTCCGTCAATATATTCATAAATTTGGACTGGATGAAAAGACGGGGATTGATTTGCAAGGAGAAGTTGCGAATAAAATTGTATTTGATTCGCAAATTCAGCAAGTAACAACAGCGTTTGGGCAAGGTTCTACTGTCACTCCAATCCAACTTGTACAAGCTGCAACAGCGATTGCAAATGATGGGGAAATGATGAAACCTTACGTAATCGATCGAATTGTAGATCCAATAACAGAGAAGGCAGAATTACAGCATAAGCCAGAAGAGGTAGGGAAGCCAGTTTCAAAAGAAACAGCAGCACAAGTAAGACAGTTACTAGAACGTGTTGTTACATCACCGAAAGGAACAGGGAATGCCTACAAGATAGATGGATATTCGGTTGGTGGTAAAACAGGAACAGCACAAATTCCTGATGGAAAAGGTGGTTATATGACTGGAAGAGAGAATTATATTTTCTCATTCCTAGGTATGGCACCGATAGACGACCCTCAATTGATTGTCTATTTGGCAATTAAGAAACCGAAATTAAAAGATAATGAATACGGGGCACAACCACTTGCTGAAATATTTAAATCAGTAACAAAAGATAGTTTAGAGTATTTAAAGATTAAACCACAAGAAGTAAAAGATCCGAAGAAATATGTGAAAGAACAGCAAGCTGTTGTTCCAGATGTTACTGGAAAAGCGATGGAAGAGGCGAAAACAGCGTTAGAGAAAGAAAAATTCCGTCCCATTATACTAGGTGAAGGTAAAGTGAAACAGCAAGTGCCAAAAGCAACTGAAAAAACATTGAAGGGTGATCGAATTTTCTTAGTAGGGGATAAACCGACAATGCCAAATATACAGGGCTGGGCACTGCGTGATGTTATGAATTTAGCAAAAACGTTAAATCTTAACTTGAAACCATCTGGTACAGGGTATGTAACAGAACAAAGTGTAGCGGAAGGAACATTGCTGCAACCTGGTACAGAATTAGCTGTAACACTTGTACCACCACTTGAACCGCAGCAAGAGGCGGATAAACCTTAACATGAAAATAAAGAGTGGATATAAACGAAAGTAGAAAGTTCTAATCAAATAGGTACAAGCATATATTGGAACAAGCTAGGCGTAAGGGAGGCTTGTTCCAATATGCGTGTATCAAATGTAACTGTTAGGAAACGACTTATTTTTATACTGGTATCTGGGATACTTATTTTTACAATTATTGATATTCGTCTTGGATATGTGCAGTTTTTTCTTGGAAATATGTTGACAGATCGTGCGAAGGATTCGTGGAGTCGTAATATTACTTTTGAACCTGAGCGCGGGAAGATCTTAGATCGAAACGGTGTAGAGCTTGCAACAAATAAAAGTGCGCCAACTGTCTTTGTTGTACCGAGGCAAATTGAAAAACCAGCAGAGACTGCAGAGAAGTTAGCTGCAGTTTTAGGTGTGGACAAAGAGGAAATCTACAAGAGGGTTACAAAAAAAGAATCTATTGTAAGATTGGATAAAGGTGGAAGGAAAATTTCGCATGATAAGGCGAAAGAAGTACGTGGTTTAAGCTTAAAAGGTGTTTATATTGCTGAAGATTCTATTCGGTATTATCCATTCGGAAAATACTTATCGCACGTATTAGGGTTTGCTGGTAGTGATAATCAGGGGCTTATGGGACTTGAGGCGTATTATGATAAAGAATTAAATGGTGATAAAGGTCATGTCCGCTTTTTTGCAGATGCAAAAGGGCAACGTATGCCAAATGTTGGTGATGATTTTAAAAAACCAGAGGCTGGTCTGGATTTGAAATTAACAATCGATTCTCGTATCGAAACAATTATGGAAAGAGAGCTTAATATAGCAGAATCCACTTATAATCCAGACGGTATGATTGCAATTGCTATGAATCCGAAGAATGGTGAAATTTTAGGGATGTCGAGTCGTCCAAGTTTTGATCCGGCAGATTTTCAGAGTGTTTCACCAGAGGTGTTTAATCGAAACTTGCCTGTATGGAGTACATATGAGCCAGGATCGACTTTTAAAATCATTACATTGGCAGCTGCTTTAAATGAAAAATTAGTAGACTTAGAGAAAGATACGTTTTATGATGATGGAGCAGCTGAAGTTGGTGGTGCTAGGCTACGTTGTTGGAAAGCTGGTGGGCATGGTAGTCAAACGTTTTTAGAAGTTGTCCAAAACTCTTGTAACCCAGGTTTTATTGAGCTTGGTGATCGGCTTGGAAAAGAGAAGTTATTCCAATACATTCGGGATTTTGGTTTCGGACAGAAGACAGGGATTGACCTGCAAGGAGAAGGAAAAGGGATTTTATTTAACTTAGATAAGGTTGGTCCAGTTGAACAAGCGACGACTTCTTTTGGTCAAGGTGTTTCTGTTACACCAATTCAGCAAGTTGCTGCGGTAGCTGCAGCTGTAAATGGTGGAACGTTATATCAACCATATATTGCAAAGGAATTTGTTGATCCATCGAATAATCAGGTTGTAAGCAAGAAAACGCCAGTTGCAAAAAGAAAAGTTATTTCCAAGGAAACATCAGAGAAGGTTCGCTATGCGTTAGAGAATGTTGTAGCGAAAGGTTCTGGTAAAGGTGCATATATTGATGGTTATCGTGTTGGTGGAAAGACGGGGACTGCCCAAAAGGTAAAAGACGGAAAATACTTAGACAATAACTATATTGTATCTTTTATTGGATTTGCTCCAGCAGATGATCCGCAAATTGTAGTATATGTTGCAGTTGATAATCCGAAAGGAGTAACTCAATTTGGTGGGGTGGTTGCTGCACCAATTGTTGGAAATATACTTCGTGATGCGCTTCCTGCTATGGGAGTAGAGCCGAGAAAAGAGCAAGTTGAAAAAGAATATAAATGGGGCGATACGCCTACTGTAGAAGTTCCAGATTTAATTGGAATGAATAAGAAGGATTTACAAACACAGCTTGTAGATTTACAACTCGATGTAAGTGGTGAAGGAGAAAAGGTAATTAAACAATCACCAGAAGCGGGTGCTAAAGTAAAAGAGGGCTCAAAAATTAGAATTTACTTCGGTAATTAAAGGTAAGAGATTGTGTTTTATGATACAATTGGTGGAAGTTAGTTCAATATAGAAGACTTGTTTTCATAGAAATTTAATTTCTATGAAAATGCGATATATTTCTTCTGAAAATAAGGGCTAAGATGAAGTTGGTCAGTTGAGATGATTGTACGTCTCATTGATAAACAGGTCTATTTTCAGATCGTTAGGCAACAATCTTCCGTCTTAATTTTGAAGGCGGGAGATATGTATTGCCTATTAAGTAAGAGATAAATAAACAATGTAGAGAGGGTTTAGTGAAATGAAGTTGCACACACTTGTATCATGTTTGCATGATTTTCCAGTTGTTCCAAAAGAAAATCCAGAAATTACATCTATTGAAGCTGATTCACGTAGAGTGACAAATGGAAGCTTATTTGTATGTATGAAAGGGTATACGGTTGATAGCCATGATTTTGCTAAGCAAGCAGCCGCGCAAGGTGCGGCTGCTATTGTTGCGGAAAGACCGATTGATGTTGACGTTCCAGTTGTACTTGTGAAAAATACTTATCGTTCATTGGCAGTGCTAGCTGATTATTTTTATGAGCAGCCAACACACAAGTTGCACTTAATTGGGATTACAGGTACAAATGGAAAGACAACAACATCGCACATTATGGATGAGATTATGCGAGCGCACGGTCATAAAACAGGGCTAATTGGAACAATTAATATGAAAATCGGTGATGAAACATTCGAGGTGAAAAATACAACGCCAGATGCACTGACACTTCAACAAACGTTTCACCGTATGGTTGAGCAAAACGTAAATAGCGCAGTAATGGAAGTTTCTTCACATGCATTAGATCTTGGCCGTGTACATGGCTGCGATTATGATGTGGCAGTATTTACAAATTTAACACAAGATCATTTAGATTATCATAAGACGATGGAAGAATATAAACATGCAAAAGGTTTGCTTTTTGCACAGCTTGGTAATAGCTATCATCATAATCGTGAAAAGTATGCTGTGTTAAACAATGATGATCCAGCATCGGAAGAATATATAAGAAGTACAGCGGCTACGGTTATTACTTATGGAATTGATACACGTAGCGATGTTATGGCAAAGGATATTGTCATGACGAGCGGTGGTACAACATTTACTCTCGTTACACCTTATGAGAGTAAAAATATTACGATGAAATTAATAGGAAAGTTTAATGTATACAATGTTTTAGCGGCAACAGCAGCGTCTCTTGTTTCTGGTGTGGCTTTACAAATAATTATTGATGTTGTGAAAAGTTTAACTGGTGTTCCAGGACGTTTTGAAGTTGTGGATGGCGGACAGGATTATACAGTTATTGTCGATTATGCTCATACACCAGATAGTTTGGAAAATGTACTAACAACAGCGAAGCAATTTGCGAAAGGGAATGTGTACTGTATTGTTGGATGTGGTGGTGATCGTGACCGGACGAAAAGACCAATTATGGCGGGGGTTGCTACAGCATATGCAACGCATGCCATCTTGACTTCAGATAACCCAAGGAGTGAAGATCCACAAGCTATTTTGGATGATATGATAACTGGTGCAAAAGGGAATAATTATGAAGTAATTGTGGATCGAAAAGAAGCGATTTTCCATGCGATTTCTGAAGCGAAAGCGGAAGATATCATTATTATTGCTGGGAAAGGGCATGAAACGTATCAAATTATTGGAAAAGAAGTACATCATTTTGACGATCGTGAAATTGCTAAAGAAGCAATTTCGAATTGTTTAAACAACAAAGAATAACAACATGAGAGGGGGACTACATGTGCTTGAACAAGGTTTATTAGTAACGGCAGGGGTGGCATTCTTAATTTCTGTTGCCCTTTCGCCATTGTTTATTCCATTTTTACGAAAATTAAAGTTTGGACAGAGCATTCGTGACGAAGGTCCAAAATCGCATCAAAAGAAATCAGGAACACCAACGATGGGTGGTATTGTTATTTATGTGTCTATGATGGTGACGACACTAATCATGGCAATTAAATTTGAATATTTAGGTGCAGAAGTATCATTACTATTATTAGTTACTTTTGGTTATGGATTGATTGGCTTTTTGGATGACTACATAAAAGTCGTTAAGAAAAGAAATCTTGGTTTAACATCAAAACAAAAATTAATCGGTCAACTTGTCATTGCAATTGCGTTTTTTGTCATCGCAAAAGGACAGGGATTCGATACACATTTAATGATTCCAGGAACGGATGTTAAATTTGATTTACACTGGGCGTATTTTATTCTTGTGCTATTTATGCTTATTGGTGGATCCAATGCAGTCAATTTGACAGACGGTTTAGATGGACTGTTATCAGGGACAGCTGCAATTGCATTTGGGGCATTTAGTATCATTGCTGTTGCTCAAGGGCAATATGCAGTAGCGATTTTCTGTATGGCAGTTGTAGGGGCTGTACTTGGATTTTTAGTGTTTAATGCGAATCCAGCTAAAGTATTTATGGGAGATACAGGTTCCCTTGCTTTAGGTGGCGCGATAGCTGCAGTAGCGATTTTATTAAAACAAGAATTATTACTTGTTGTTATTGGCGGCGTATTTGTAATGGAAACTTTATCTGTTATCATTCAAGTTATTTCATTTAAAACGACTGGAAAGCGTGTTTTTAAAATGAGTCCACTGCATCATCATTATGAATTATGTGGTTGGTCAGAATGGCGTGTTGTTGTAACGTTCTGGTCTGTAGGATTTTTATTAGCGGTATTAGGAATTTATATCGGAGTGTGGATGTAATTGAAAACTGTGACTGACTATCAAAATAAAAATATTCTTGTATTAGGTATCGCAAAAAGCGGTTATGCAGCTGCAACTTTATTAAAAAATTTAGGTGCAAATGTGATTGTAAATGACGGAAAGCCATTAGCTGATAATGCGCTAGCTGCAGAATTGCAAGCAAAAGGAATGGATGTTGTATGTGGAGGTCATCCATTAGAGTTATTAGAAAGAAATATCTCACTTGTCGTGAAAAATCCTGGGATTCCATATTCTAATCCATTACTTGTTGCAGCGAAAGAAAAACAAATTCCGATTGTAACAGAAGTAGAGTTAGCGTATTGTATCTCAGAGGCACCGTTTGTTGGAATTACGGGTTCTAATGGTAAAACAACAACGACAATGCTAACATTTGAAATGTTGAAAGAAGGACAAAAGCACCCTGTTATCGCTGGAAATATAGGTACGGTAGCATGTGAAGTGGCGCAAGGGGCAAAAGAAAGTGAAGTAGTTGTTACAGAACTTTCATCTTTCCAATTGATGGGAGTAGAAACATTCCGACCTAAAATCGCAGCATTTTTAAATTTATTTGAAGCGCATTTAGATTATCATGGTACGAAGAAAGAGTATGGTTTAGCGAAAGCAAATATTTTTAAAAGCCAAACTGAAACGGATTATAGTGTAATTAATGCAGATGATGCAGATGTGATGTCTTTAGCAGCAAATAGTAAAGGGCAAAAAGTACTATTTTCAGCTACGAAAGAAATTGAAGATGGTGCGTGTGTAAAAGATAACGCTCTTTATTTTAAAGGCGAGAAAGTTGTTGGAATTCAGGATATCGTTTTACCTGGTAAACATAACTTAGAAAATATTTTAGCAGCAATGAGCATTGCTAAATTATTAGGTGTAGCAAATGAGGCTATTGTTACAGTATTAAAACGTTTTACGGGTGTAAAACATCGTCTAGAGTACGTAACAACAATTAAGAATCGTAAGTTTTATAATGATTCAAAAGCAACGAATATGTTAGCGACGGAAAAGGCGTTATCAGCATTTACAGGGCCTGTTATTTTACTAGCAGGTGGACTTGATCGCGGTAATGAATTTGATAATTTAATTCCATATTTTGAACATGTAAAAGCGATTGTAACATTTGGACAAACTGCACCAAAGTTAGTGAAGGCAGCAGAAAAAGCAGGGATAGATATCATTGAAAGTGTCGATAATTTGGAAGAGGCGGTAGAAAGAGCTTACGTTCATTCTACAGATGGAGATGTTATCCTTCTTTCACCAGCATGTGCAAGCTGGGATCAATTTAAAACATTTGAAGAAAGAGGAGACATTTTTATACAAGCCGTGCATAAACTTATATAAAGTAAATCAAAACATCAGTAGGCTAACACCTACTGATGTTTTGTTACATAGGACAAAATGCTTCGTCCAAAGAGGTGGTGTTCATTGCCAATGAAAAAAACGCCTGATTTCATTCTCATTATCGTTACGCTCTTGTTGCTAACAATCGGGATGATTATGGTTTACAGTGCAAGTGCTGTCTGGGCCTCCTATAAGATGGGTGATTCATTCTTTTTTGCAAAACGACAACTATTATTTGCGGGAATTGGAGTAGCAGCGATGTTTTTTATTATGAAAATCGACTATTGGGTGTGGCGTACCTATTCAAAAGTAATTTTGCTCGTTTGTTTTATTCTCCTCATTCTTGTTTTAATTCCTGGAGTGGGACTTGTTCGAGGGGGAGCGCGAAGCTGGATTGGAATCGGAGCATTTTCGATTCAACCATCAGAATTTATGAAATTCGCGATGATTATTTTTTTGGCGAAATTTTTATCAGAAAGACAAAAGTTGATTACATCGTTTAAACATGGTTTACTCCCAGCACTTGGTTTTGTATTTGTTGCCTTTGGAATGATTATGCTTCAACCGGATCTTGGAACAGGAACAGTAATGGTTGGGACATGTATCATAATGATTTTCATTTCGGGAGCACGTGTTTTTCATTTTGCAATGTTAGGATTAGTTGGAGCAGCGGGATTTGTTGGATTAATTGCATCGGCACCATATCGAATGAAACGGATTACATCCTATTTAGATCCATGGTCGGATCCGCTTGGAAGTGGATTTCAGATTATTCAATCGTTACTTGCGATTGGTCCGGGTGGTTTATTTGGGCTTGGACTTGGACAAAGTAGACAAAAATTTCTTTATTTACCGGAACCCCAAACAGATTTTATATTTGCGATTTTATCCGAAGAATTAGGTTTTATTGGTGGTTCGTTTGTGTTATTATTATTTAGTCTGTTATTATGGCGCGGGATTCGTATAGCATTAGGAGCGCCTGATTTATATGGTACGTTTTTAGCAGTAGGTATTGTGGCGATGATTGCGATTCAAGTGATGATTAATATTGGTGTTGTAACGGGATTGATGCCTGTTACAGGAATTACTTTGCCATTTCTAAGTTATGGTGGATCAAGTTTGACTTTGATGCTAATGGCAGTTGGCGTATTATTGAATATAAGTCGTCACTCTCGCTACTAAACCCTGTTTATAAGACAGGGTTTTTCGTTTGTGTGTAGAAAACGGAAAATATAGTATGAATGTAGGAATAATTACAATTGAAATTAGAACAGAGAAGCGGAGGAATTTGTAGTGCGAGTATTAGTTAGTGGTGGTGGCACAGGTGGTCATATATATCCAGCCCTTGCTTTAATTAGGGAAATAAAAAAACTACATCCTGAAGCACGATTTTTATACATTGGTACGGAAAATGGATTGGAAAGCACAATTGTTCCAAAAGCAGGTATACCGTTTCAATCTATTGTTATTAGTGGATTTAAGCGAAAAATCTCCCTTGATAATGTGAAAACAGTAATGCGTTTTCTAAAAGGTGTCCAGGATAGTAAAAGATATATTCGTCGGTTTAATCCTGATGTTGTGATTGGTACAGGTGGCTATGTATGTGGTCCGGTCGTATATGCGGCAGCGAAATTAGGGATTCCAACTATTGTACATGAACAAAATAGTGTACCTGGTGTAACGAATAAATTTTTGAGTCGCTATGTGGATAAAGTTGCTGTTTGTTTTGAAGCAGCGTCTGAGCATTTCCCACAATCTAAAGTTGTTATGACAGGAAATCCACGTGCATCAGAAGTAATGAACCAAAATGGAATGAAAGGAAAGCGCTCTGTTGGATTATCGCTTTCTAAAAAGTCTGTTCTTATTTTTGGTGGGAGTCGCGGAGCAAGACCAATTAATGATGCTTTTGTAGAAGCAATTGAACAATTTGGTAACAAAAATTATGAAGTATTGTATATTACTGGTGAAGTGCATTATGATAAAGTAATGGAAGCTGTGAAACAAAAAGGGAATCCAGGTAATGTGATTATTAAACCGTTCATTCATAATATGCCGGAGGTACTTACTGGTGTAGATCTTGTTGTTTCACGAGCTGGTGCAACAACGCTTGCTGAGTTGACAGCGTTAGGGAAACCAAGTATTTTGATTCCAAGTCCTTATGTGACAAATAATCATCAAGAGAAAAATGCACAATCAGTTGTTGATAAAGGAGCGGCAAAAATGCTTCTTGAAAAGGATTTAACAGCTGAAACGCTTCTTCGTGATATTGATGAGATTTTATTAGACACACAAACATTACAAAATATGAAACTAGCTGCTAAGCAGCTAGGAATTCCAGATGCAGCCAACAAGTTATTTGAAGTAATGAACAAGCTTGTTGAAAATAACGTTAGGTGAAGGCCCTGCATACTACTGTAGTAAGGAGACTTAATATGGGGGGAGATCATCATGGAACAATTAGCAAATGAACTTATAGAAGCAAAAGTTGGGAAGGTATTCGTAAATGAATCATTAGCTCGTTATACAACTATGAAAATAGGGGGACCAGCTGATATTTTAATTGTGCCAAGCAATGCTGCCGGTGTTGAGAAAATTTTGGATTTGGTAACAAAACACAAAACAAAATGGACGGCAATTGGGCGTGGTTCGAATCTTCTTGTTTCTGATAAAGGTATCGAGGGTGTTGTAATTCGTTTAGGAGAAGGATTAGATCACTTAGAAGTAGAAGAAGCTATTGTAAGAGTTGGTGGAGGATATCCTCTTATTAAGTTGTCGACATTACTTAGTCGCCAAGGGCTAGCTGGATTAGAGTTTGCAAGTGGTATTCCAGGAAGTGTTGGCGGTGCAGTATATATGAATGCTGGTGCTCATAAATCTGATATCTCGAAAATTTTAATGAGAGCTTGCATTATGTTTGAAGATGGGACAGTTAAGTGGTTAACAAAAGAAGAGATGGAATTCTCTTATCGTACTTCTGTTTTACAAACAAAGCGCCCTGGTATTGTATTAGAAGCTGAATTTCAGCTGAAAACAGGAGAGCGTGAAGAAATTGTTCGTATCATGCAAAAAAATAAAGACTATCGCCGTGAAACACAGCCATGGAATCACCCTTGTGCGGGTAGTATATTTAGAAATCCGCTACCGCATTTTGCTGGAGATTTAGTAGAAAAGGCTGGTCTTCGTGGGTATCAAATTGGCGGTGCGAAAATTTCTGAAATGCATGGAAATTTTATTGTCAATACAGGATCTGCATCAGCACAAGATGTTTTAGATTTAATCGCATTTGTCAAAAAAACAATCAAAGAACAATTTGATATAGATATGCATACAGAAGTAGAAATCATTGGAAGATAACTGTTATATGTTCCGCTCATTATCATTTATGGTATAATAAGAAGATAAGAACGGCATGAAGAACATGCCGTTCTTTATGTTACATAGGGGGATCGTACATGAAAAATAGTAAAGTTATTAGACTACAAGATCGTGTACCTAAATTAAAAGATCAAAAGAAAAGGAATAAAAAAACTGTCAATCACCGATTAATTTTATACATATCGATTTTATTTTTATTAGTACTTTTTTTAATTTATTTTCGGTCTCCACTTAGTAATATAAAAAAGATAAGTGTTTTTGGAAATCATTACATGACAGATGAACAAGTCCTGAAAGAATCTGGAGTTACATATGAAACAAGTTATTTTCGGGTAACAGCGCATAAGGCGGAAGAAAATTTAACGAAACAAAAAGAAATTAAAGCAGTAAATGTCAAGAAACGTTTTCCAAACAAAATCGATATCCATATCGAAGAATATGTAACGATAGGGTATATAAATAAGGGTGGGAAATTACAACCACTTTTAGAAAACGGCAAAACACTTGATGTGCTTCCAAATGGAAAATTGCCTGTTGCAGCTCCGATTTTCGAACCATTTAAAGAAGAAAAAATGAAAGAGTTAATTGCAGAACTAAAAAAATTAACACCGACTATTCTAAGATCTATTTCTGAAATTCGTTATACTCCAACGAATTCAAATGAAGACCATCTTACTTTATATATGAATGAAGGCTATGAAGTTAGTACAACTATTCAGGATTTCGCAAAGCGTATGGAAGCTTATCCATTAATTTTGAAACAAATAGAACCAGGTAAGAAAGTTCTAATTGATTTAGAAGTTGGGACATATGTCAAGTATTTAGATGGTGAAGAAAAGAAATAGAAGAATAGTAGTTTTGTTTCTTTTTTTATATAAAAACAGTACGTACGTTCTCTTGGGTAGGGATTGATTTGATGAAAAATATTTAGATTTCTTCGATTCGTACTAGGATTGGTACAAGTTTCACTTTTCTATGAGTACATCTTAGTGTAGACTTATATTTGGCGGTAATCTTTGTATTTGAAGTAGATTTATTTCAAAATAAAGCAGGCGTTCACAGA
>NZ_JBALQK010000048.1:51638-65610 GCF_036965845.1 Bacillus sp. JJ1127
AAAATACAGGGTTAAAAAAGGGAAATGCATAAAGACGTTGAATATTTTTCTTATAAATAGTAAAGTTGCGATTGGTGTTCCATATATTGACTTGTATGGTATAAATAAAGAAGGAGGTGCCAAAGAATGAACAGCAATGAAATATATGTTAGTCTTGACATCGGTACATCCAATGTTAAAGTCATCATTGGTGAAATGGTTAATGACAGCTTAAACATTATTGGTGTTGGAAACGTAAAATCAAATGGTTTGAAAAAGGGCTCTATAGTTGACATAGACGAGACTGTTCGATCAATTAAAAAAGCAATTGAACAAGCTGAACGCATGGTGGGAATTCACATTGAACAAGTTGTTGTTGGTGTCAATGCAAACCAAGTACAGTTGCTTCCTTGCCACGGAGTAGTCGCTGTTTCAAATGAAGATCGTGAAATCGGGAATGATGATGTTTTACGAGTTTTAGATGCAGCGCAAGTTGTATCAATTGCTCCTGAACGTGAATTTATTGATGTGGTGCCTCGACAATTCATTGTAGACGGTCTTGACGAGATTAACGATCCGCGCGGGATGATCGGCGTAAGATTAGAAATGGAAGGTACATTAATTACAGGCTCAAGAACTTTACTACATAACTTACTTCGTTGTGTAGAAAAAGCTGGTCTTGAAATTGTTGATATTTGCCTGCAACCGTTAGCGGCTGCGACAGTTGCTTTATCTTCTGATGAAAAAAACAGAGGAGTGGCCCTTGTTGATATTGGCGGGGGATCTACAACTTTATCCATTTTTAGAGATGGAGAGTTACAAGCGACGAGTGTATTGCCATTAGGTGGAGATCATATAACAAAGGATATCGCTATAGGGCTAAAAACTTCAACAGAGAATGCAGATCAAATTAAGCTGAAATATGGACATGCTTTTTATGATACGGCTTCTGAAGAAGAGGTGTTTACGGTTCCTATTATGGGAAGCGATCAAACAGAACAGTATTCTCAATTAGAGTTATCTGATATTATTGAGGCACGTGTAGAAGAAATTTTAATGTTCGTTCAAGACGAAGTGCGCAAATTGGGAGTGAAACAAGTAGCTTCTGGTTATGTGCTTACTGGTGGTATTGCTTCTATGCCAGGTATTCTAGATCTTGCATCTGATATTTTACATGAAAATGTTCGTATAGCAACTCCAGATTATATTGGTGTTCGTGAGCCTCAATATACAATTGGAGTTGGGTTAATTAAACACTCTTATCAAAAAGCTAAATTACGAGGGAAAAGCGTTCAAGAAACGCAAGAGCATTTTGACCCAGTACCAGCAACGATGCCGGTACAACAGCAACCTGTGAAACAAAAAACTCGTAATCAAAACAATAATGATCAAAATGATGAACGTATGATGTCAAAAGTAAAACGTGTATTCCGTTACTTATGGGATTAAAATTGGACAAGAAAAATGAGGTTCTAGGGGGATTTCGACATGTTAGAGTTTGATACTACTCAAGATCAATTAGCGAATATAAAAGTTATCGGTGTCGGCGGCGGCGGAAATAATGCTGTAAATCGTATGATTGAGCATGGCGTACAAGGTGTAGACTTTATCGCCGTAAATACTGATGCACAAGCATTAAATCTATCAAAAGCTGAAACGAAAATGCAAATTGGTGGAAAATTAACGCGTGGACTTGGTGCCGGCGCAAATCCTGAAGTAGGAAAAAAAGCTGCTGAAGAAAGTAAAGAGCAGATCCAAGAAGCACTTCGCGGTGCAGATATGGTCTTTGTAACAGCTGGTATGGGCGGTGGAACTGGAACTGGTGCAGCTCCAGTAGTCGCACAAGTTGCAAAGGAATTAGGCGCATTAACAGTTGGTGTTGTAACGCGTCCATTTACATTTGAAGGACGTAAACGTGCAACACAAGCTGCATCTGGTATTGCAGCATTTAAAGAAAATGTAGATACATTGATTGTAATTCCAAATGATCGTTTACTAGAAATTGTAGATAAAAATACACCGATGTTAGAAGCGTTCCGTGAAGCGGATAACGTATTACGCCAAGGTGTTCAAGGTATTTCAGATTTAATTGCTACACCTGGTCTTATTAACTTAGACTTTGCAGACGTAAAAACTATTATGTCTAATAGAGGTTCAGCATTAATGGGTATCGGTTCTGGTAATGGTGAAAATCGTGCTGCGGAAGCTGCAAAGAAAGCAATTTCTAGTCCGCTACTAGAAACATCTATCGATGGCGCACAAGGTGTTATTATGAACATTACAGGTGGCGCAAACTTAAGTTTATATGAAGTACAAGAAGCAGCAGATATTGTAGCTTCAGCTTCAGATCCAGAAGTGAATATGATTTTCGGTTCTGTTATTAATGAAGGATTAAAAGATGATATTGTTGTAACTGTTATTGCAACTGGTTTTGATGATAGTATTTCAGTTCAACCGCCAAAACCATTTGTACGTCCAGCAACGAATTCAAATTACGCACAACAACAACCAGTAGCTCAACCACAAAAACAACGTGAAGTAAAACGCGAAGTGAAACGTGAAGAGCCTGTTGTACATGATCGTAATACGGATTCAGATGATATCGATATCCCAGCATTTTTACGTAACCGTCGTAGACGATAAAAGAAAAGGAGCTTTCATTTAGCTCCTTTTTTAGTTGTTTAAAAAATGTTAAAACTAGATTTGCCTGTCCAGCTATTGGCAGACTAATGATCATTGAGAGATGAAGAGAATCATTGGATGATTAACGGTTTATTGCAATACATATTCAGAAGAAACTCACTTCGGAAAATACGAGATGAATAAAGTTTACATGTTAGAAAGATCTGTTAAGCAGATCTTTTTTTTGAAATAGCAGCTAATAGTTATATATCTTTCTATAAAAAATCCACGTTTATTTCTTCACGACAGATTATGTCTAGAAACCACAAAATAACAAAAAAACCCCTCCGTAAATTGACACACTTTCTCATTGGATATGCATTATACTAGTCTCAACTTAAAAAAAGAGGTGAATTGTTTGGTTGTTTACGCCGACGTTGTTTGGTTGTTAAACGCCTGCATTGATTTTCTTTTACTTTTATTAACAGCAACGGTGTTAAAAAAGAAGATCAAAAGATGGAGGCTTGTCTTAGGGGCATTTATCGGTTCCACGATTGTTATTTTTGCCTTTACTCCTTTTGCTTCTATGATGACACATCCAATTATGAAACTCGTGTATTCGTTATTTATTGTGTATGCGGCATTTGGATTTTCTACTTTTCGAGATTATACACAGACCGTTTTTACTTTTTATTTTGTAACATTCATGGTAGGAGGAGGATTAATTGGAACTCATTTTTTCCTACAAACAAATGAAATGGTAAATGGGTTAGTGCAGGTAAAATCAATTTCTTATGGTGATCCTGTAAGCTGGATGTTTGTTATTTTTGGATTTCCCATTATTTATTATTTCTCGAAAAAACGTATTGAAAATGTAGAAGTGACAAAGATTCATTATGATCAAATCGTAAAGGTGAATATTAAACTAGCTGAAAATGAAATTGAATTAGATGGCTTAATTGATAGTGGAAACCAACTTCATGATCCTTTAACAAAAACACCGGTTATGGTTATGCATATTTCATCGTTAGAACATTGTTTACCGACATGGTTAACAGAACAAATTTATTCCAAAACAGAGATTCCACAAATACCAGAAAATGATTCTGGTTGGGCAACGAGATTACGCTTAATTCCTTTTCGAGCGGTAGGAGTGGATCATCAATTTTTATGGGCCATTAAGCCAGATATTGTTCAAGTTCATCACGAAGGAAGCGATATGGTTGTCAACAAGGTATTAATCGGATTAAATACACAGCAATTGTCTACCAATGGGGAGTATCAATGCATTATACATCCGAAGATGTTGATATCACAAAAAGTGACAATTGCTTAATGATGAGAGGCGGGAGAACATGGCGAAATTGAAATTTTACTTAGTATACCTTTGGTATAAAGTATTGCTGAAACTTGGAATTAAGACCGATGAAATTTATTATATTGGTGGAAGTGAGGCATTGCCACCCCCTTTGACAAAAGAGGAAGAAGAGGTTCTTTTGAATAAATTGCCAAAAGGAGATCAAGCAGCAAGGTCATTGCTTATTGAGCGTAACTTGCGGCTCGTTGTATATATAGCTCGTAAGTTTGAAAATACAGGAATTAATATCGAGGATTTAATTAGTATTGGAACAATTGGTCTTATTAAAGCCGTAAATACATTTAATCCTGAAAAGAAAATAAAATTAGCGACATATGCATCACGTTGTATTGAAAATGAAATCTTAATGCATTTACGCAGAAATAATAAAAATCGTTCAGAGGTGTCATTTGATGAACCGTTAAATATTGATTGGGATGGGAATGAATTACTGCTATCGGATGTGCTTGGTACAGATGATGATATTATTACAAAAGATTTAGAGGCTACTGTAGATCGTCATCTTCTTATGAAAGCACTGCATCAATTAAATGACCGTGAAAAGCAAATTATGGAGCTTCGTTTTGGTCTTGCAGGCGGAGAAGAAAAAACGCAAAAAGATGTAGCAGATATGTTAGGGATTTCACAGTCTTATATTTCCCGTTTGGAAAAGAGGATTATAAAAAGGTTGCGGAAAGAATTTAATAAAATGGTATAAAGAAGTATGTAAAAAAGCTTATATGATCAAGGGAGATTAATAAAACCAATCGGTATTCCGATTGGTTTTATTGTATTTACAAATCACGCGTTAGTTAGTAAAGATGGAAAAACCATATGCATAAAATTCCCTCCAAAGGAGATACTTTACACTGTACAGCAACTCCCGATAGGAGGGAACACTTTGACGAGAAACAAAGTAGAAATTTGCGGTGTTGATACAGCTAAACTTCCAGTACTAAAAAATGAAGAGATGCGTAAATTATTTCGAGAAATGCAAAGTGGAGAGATAAGCGCAAGAGAGAAATTAGTGAATGGAAACTTACGTCTTGTACTGAGCGTCATCCAGCGATTTAACAATAGAGGAGAATTTGTTGATGATTTATTTCAAGTTGGCTGCATTGGACTTATGAAATCCATTGATAACTTTGATTTAAGCCAAAATGTTAAATTTTCAACATATGCTGTGCCAATGATTATTGGGGAAATACGCAGATATTTGCGTGATAACAATCCGATTCGCGTATCTCGTTCATTACGAGATATTGCGTATAAGGCATTACAGGTAAGAGAAAAGTTAATTGCGGAAAATTCAAAAGAGCCAACGGCAATGGATATTGCAAAGGTTCTTGAAGTAACGCATGAGGAAGTTGTTTTTGCACTCGATGCCATTCAAGATCCAGTTTCGTTATTTGAGCCCATATATAATGATGGGGGAGATCCTATTTTTGTAATGGATCAGTTAAGTGATGAGAAACAAAAGGACGAGCAATGGGTGGAAGAATTGGCATTGAAAGAAGGAATGAAGCGATTGAATGATCGGGAGAAAATGATTATTCGAAAACGTTTCTTTCAAGGGAAAACACAAATGGAAGTTGCAGAAGAAATTGGAATTTCCCAAGCACAAGTATCACGTTTGGAAAAATCAGCTATTAAACAAATGAATAAAACGATTCAAGGATAAGACCTCACCATTTATGGTGAGGTCTTTTTATTTTGTAGTTGCTGTCTATAAAACACGATTGATTTACAGGTTCACTTTATTATGTGTAGTTCAGATTCCGCTCATAGAGGAGATAGCGTATTCATATAATGATAATAAAATGGATTTTCTATTAGCGAGGGTTACTTCCTGTTAATGCGAGATAAAGGAGCGGATGACAATGATACGAATTTCAGAGTTTCAGATGAAGGATGTTGTCAATGTCTCAGATGGAAAAAAACTTGGGAATATTGGAGATATTGATATCGATATGAACACAGGGAAAATTCAAGCAGTTATTATTTCAAAGCAGACACGTATGTTAGGTATATTTGGAAAGGAAGCAGAATTTGTAATCCCCTGGAAACAAATTGTGAAAATTGGAGAGGATGTCATACTAGTAAGAGGCGATCATGTCAATCCTGTAACAGAATCAATACAAACACCGACAATTTCTTAAAGAATATTACAAATTCCTCTTTTTTTTCTGTTGTCATTATGGAAAAATAAAAGTATGGTAAAATAGACAGGAAGTACCATGCTTTTTTAAGCTATTTTAATTAGAAGGAGCCGCTTTATGAGAGAACCATTTAAATATGTGGACGGTATATTGTATTTACAAGCGTGGAAAGATCTTGGAAACATTACTGCTGGATTTACGACAAAAGATGGTGGGGTAAGTACAGGCTCCTTTCATGCGATGAATTTAGGATTACATGTGAATGATATCGTGGAGAATGTTCATGAAAATAGACGTATTTTAGCGAATAAGTTACAAAAACCACTAGAGAATTGGATTTGCTCAGAACAGGTTCATGATCATCATGTTGAAAAAGTAGGACAACAGGAAAAAGGGCGAGGAATTTATTCGTATGAAGATGGTATTCCAAATACGGATGGTATTTACACGACTGATAAAGATGTGTGCTTAACATCTTGTTATGCAGATTGTGTTCCACTCTATTTCTATGCACCATCACATGGTATGATAGGACTTGCACATGCTGGGTGGAAAGGAACTGTTAAAGAGATTGCAAAGGAAATGATTAAAAAGTGGAAAGCGGAAGGTGTCCCTGTTCACGGAATTCATGTTGCAATTGGACCTGCCATTGGATCGTGCTGTTATGTTGTTGATGATCGTGTATTAGCGGCAGCAAAACAAGTAGTAAACGGACGTGTTCCTTATAAATTGATTTCAGATGGACAATATGCGATTGATTTAAAAGAAATTAATCGTATATTATGCGTACAAGCTGGCATAAAAGAAGAGCATATTGTGATGTCGTCTCTTTGTACAAGCTGTGAAGAACAATTGTTTTTCTCACATCGCCGTGATCAAGGGAAAACGGGGAGAATGTTGAGTTTCATAGGTTTTAAGGAGGATTGAAAACAGTGGCAGTACAAGAGAATTTAGTAGTTGTAAAGGAAGCAATTAAAAAAGCGTGTGAACGAGCAGAGCGCTCGGTACAGGAGATTAAGCTTGTTGCAGTAACAAAAACAGTAGGAATTGAAGCAACAAATGAAGTAGTAGAAGCTGGACTTACTGATTTAGGTGAGAACCGAAATGAGGGCTTTTTACAAAAATATGAGCATTTTGGCTCGAAAGTTAATTGGCATTTCATTGGTTCGTTACAAACGAGAAAAGCAAAAGAGGTCATCAATGAGATTGATTATTTACATTCATTAGATCGTCTTTCGCTTGCAAAAGAGATTCAAAAGCGTGCTACAAAGAAGGTTCGATGTTTTGTGCAAGTGAAGACATCACGTGAAGAATCGAAACAAGGTTTATCGACTGAGGAAGCGATTGCGTTTATTCAAGCTTTGCAAGACTTTGATAAAATTGAAGTTGTTGGATTGATGACAATGGCACCATTTACGGAGGAAGAAGCGGAAATTCGTCGTTGTTTTAGAACACTGCGCATGCTACAAAAACAAGTGCAGGAACTAGAATTGCCATACGCTCCGTGTGAAGAGCTATCGATGGGAATGTCAAATGATTACACGATTGCAATTGAGGAAGGTGCTACATATATTCGTTTGGGAACGATTTTAGTAGGAAAAGCGTAAAAGAAAGGAGAATGTTATTATGAGTTGGTCAAAAGTAAAATACTTCTTTTTTGACACACCAGAAGAAAAAGAAGCAGCTCAATATGCTTATGAAAAGGAGCAAACAGAAATGAAAAAGCAACAAGATCCTCCAGAGCAGCAGGATGTCCCATTTACAAAAGTACAACCAAAACAAAATATCGTGAGCATTGAAACGGCAAAACAGTCCTCTAAAGTTGTTTTGTTAGAACCGCGCACATATTCCGAAGCGCAAGGGATTGCCGACCATTTAAAAGGAAGACGGGCTGTTGTTATTAATTTACAAAGAATGTCTACTGATCAAGCTGTGCGCATCGTTGACTTTTTAAGTGGTACTGTATACGCTATAGGCGGGGATATTCAAAAATTAGGACCGAAAACGTTTATGTGTACACCTGAAAATGTGGACATTGTTGGAGCAATTTCAGAGTTGTTCGGTGAAGAGGAAGAGACAAATATAAAGAGGTGGTAATACGCCATGATAATGATTTTACAAATATTGTACTATGCTATTCAAATTTACACTTGGGCGCTTATTATCTATATTCTTCTATCTTGGTTCCCAGGCGCAAGAGAATCAACATTCGGTGACTTCCTTGCACGTATTTGTGAACCGTATTTAGAGCCGTTTCGGAGATTTATTCCGCCGTTTGGTGTAATTGATATTTCTCCAATCGTTGCAATTATTGCGTTGAAATTTGCTGGCAGTGGTTTAGTAAGTCTGTTTCGTTATTTCTTATAGCAAGAGGTTAAATGAATGAGCATCTATGAGCATTTTAGACCTGATGAAGCGGTCTTTGTCGATAAAGTGTTAGAATGGAAGCAGGTGGCAGAAGAGTACCATCAAGTAAAATTAACAGATTTTCTTGATCCACGTCAGCAACAAATTGTAGCTACAGTAATTGGGCATCAAGGAGATGTTGCTTTACAGTTTGGTGGTGCGGCGCCGAAAGCAGAGAGAAAAAGAGCACTTATTTATCCAGATTACCTTGAATTAAATGAAGAAGAATTTCAAGTAGAAGTATTAGAAATTGACTATCCTTCCAAGTTTTATACGCTTGAACATAGGCAAATATTAGGTGCATTTATGTCTCTGGGTTTAACAAGAGAAAAGTGCGGTGATATTTTGCTCCAAGAAAATCGTGCCCAAATTGTAGTTGCAAAAGAAATTGTTTCGTACATTGAAATTAACTTGCAATCGATAGGAAAAATGAAGGTTTCACTCTCACGTGTACAACCAAACCAAGTGTTGCAATTACATGAAGAGTGGAGAGAGCAGTCTGGAACTGTTTCATCACTTCGTCTAGATGTCTTATTAGCCGAAATGCTCCATATATCACGTCAAAAGGTACAACCCCTCATAAAGAATGGTCTTGTGAAGGTGAACTGGAAAATTGTAGAGCAAACTTCCTATGAATGTTTTCCGGGGGATGTATTTTCAGTTAGAGGATATGGACGAAGTAAATTGTTTTCTGTAGAAGGAAGAACGAAACGCGACAAATGGATAATTTTGTATGGTATACTAAAATGATTGATTTTTTAGAAGGAAAAACTCTTATTTTGTCGAAGAAAAGATATAATTTAGAATGAGGAAAATTTAGATAACTACTTGGAGGTGGCGTTTGTGCCGTTAACACCATTAGATATTCATAATAAAGAATTTAGTCGCGGGTTTCGTGGCTATGATGAAGATCAAGTAAATGAATTTCTTGATCAGATCATCAAAGATTATGAATTAGTCATTCGTGAGAAGAAAGCTTTAGAAGAAAAAGTTGCACAATTAGAAGGAAAGTTAGATCATTTCTCTAATATTGAAGACACGTTAAATAAGTCTATTGTTGTTGCACAAGAAGCAGCAGAAGAAGTGAAACGTAATGCACAAAAAGAAGCGAAATTAATTGTACGTGAAGCAGAAAAGAATGCAGATCGTATCATTAATGAAGCTTTAGTGAAATCAAGAAAAGTTGCATTTGATATTGAAGAGTTAAAGAAACAAGCAAAAGTATTCCGTACTCGTTTCCGCATGCTGTTAGAAACACAGCTTGAAATGTTAAACAACGACGATTGGGACAAATTAATTGAGTTAGAAGACGAAGTGGACGAGCTGTTGAAAAAAGAAGAAACAGTGTAAGCTTGACGTTTTTCTCATTATTACATATAATTTTAAACAACATATTTATTAAGAAAAACGAAGATAGGGATAAGTACCTTTTTCACACCTTATATAGCGAACTGAGGATGGTGTAAGCTCAGGATAAGGCGATAAATGGGAATATCACCCTGGAGTTCCGCGCTGAACAAATGAGTAGGCGTAGGCGTATATTCGCGTTAAGAATATAAAGAGGACCTTGTACATATGTGTATGGTCTACTAGGGTGGTACCGCGGGAGACTTTCTCGTCCCTTTTTGGGATGAGAAAGTCTCTTTTTTATTCCATTTTTTTAAGGTCTTTCTTTTATATATTCGAGGAGGAATTGAGCATGGAGTACAAAAACACATTACTAATGCCAAAAACGGAATTCCCGATGCGTGGGAATTTACCAAAACGTGAGCCTGCAATGCAAGAAAAGTGGGCTGAAATGAACATTTACGAAAAAGTACAAGAACATACAAAAGGTCGACCTTTATTTGTGCTACATGATGGGCCTCCATATGCGAATGGTGATATTCACATGGGACACGCATTAAATAAAGTACTAAAAGACTTTATTGTTCGCTACAAATCAATGACTGGATACTGTGCACCATATGTACCAGGTTGGGATACGCACGGTTTACCAATTGAACAAGCTTTAACAAATAAAGGGGTAAAACGTAAAGAAATGACGGTTGCAGAGTTCCGTAAGTTGTGTGCAGAGTATGCATATGAACAAGTAGAACGTCAACGTGAACAATTTAAGCGTCTTGGTGTACGTGCAGATTGGGAGAATCCATATATTACTTTAGAGCCAGCTTATGAAGCACAACAAATTAAAGTGTTTGGTGACATGGCGAAAAAAGGTTATATCTATAAAGGTCAAAAACCAGTTTACTGGTCTCCAACGAGTGAATCTGCTTTAGCAGAAGCTGAAATTGAATACCAAGATAAAAAATCAGCATCTATTTACGTAGCATTTCCTGTAAAAGATGGGAAGAACGTATTAGAAGGTGATGAGAAATTCATTATTTGGACAACAACACCTTGGACGTTACCTGCAAACCTAGGTATTTCTGTTCATCCAGAACTTGAATATAGCATTGTGAAAGTAAATGATGAGAAATATATCATCGCTTCTGAACTATTTGAGACGGTTGCAAAAACGTTAGAGTGGGAAAATACTGAAGTTGTGAAAACGGTAAAAGGTAGCGAGCTTGAGTATACAGTTGCAAAACACCCATTCTACGATCGTGACTCATTAGTTATGTTAGGGGAGCACGTAACAACAGATGCAGGTACAGGTTGCGTTCATACAGCACCTGGACACGGGGAAGATGACTTCGTTGTTGGTAAAAAGTATGGATTAGAAGTACTTTGCCCAGTTGACGATAAAGGTGTATTAACAAGTGAAGCACCTGGATTTGAAGGTTTATTCTATGATAAAGCTAACAAGCCAATTACGGAAAAATTAGAAGAGGTAGGCGCGTTACTAAAATTAACATTTATTACGCATTCATACCCACATGATTGGAGAACGAAAAAACCGATTATTTTCCGTGCAACAGCACAGTGGTTTGCATCTATTGAAGCATTCCGTAAAGAGTTATTACAAGCTGTTGAAGAAACGAAATGGGTACCGGCATGGGGTGAGACTCGTCTTCATAATATGGTTCGTGACCGTGGTGACTGGTGTATTTCTCGTCAGCGTGCATGGGGTGTACCAATTCCTGTATTCTATACAGAGAATGGCGATCCAATTATTACAGATGAAACAATTAACCATGTAGCGGATTTATTCCGTGAACACGGTTCTAACGTATGGTTCGAGCGTGAAGCGAAAGATTTATTACCAGAAGGGTTTACACATCCAGGTAGTCCGAATGGTGAATTCCGTAAAGAAACAGACATCATGGATGTATGGTTCGATTCAGGTTCTTCTCACCAAGCGGTATTGGAAGAGCGTGAAGATTTACAACGTCCAGCAGATTTATATTTAGAAGGATCTGACCAATATCGTGGTTGGTTTAACTCTTCGTTATCAACAGCGGTTGCTGTAACTGGTAAAGCTCCATATAAAGGCGTACTAAGCCATGGTTTCGTATTAGATGGTGAAGGTCGTAAAATGAGTAAGTCAATTGGAAACATCGTCGTACCGAAGAAAATTATGGATCAATTAGGCGGAGACATTTTACGTTTATGGGTATCTTCTGTTGACTATCAGTCTGATGTACGTATTTCAGATGATATTTTAAAACAAGTAGCAGAAGTTTATCGTAAAATCCGTAACACATTCCGTTTCTTACTAGGAAACTTAGATGACTTTAATCCAAGTGAAAATACTGTAGCAACGGCTGAACTTCGTGAAGTGGACCGTTACATGTTAGTGAAATTAAATGACTTAATTACAAAAGTAAAAGAAGCGTATGAAACATACGACTTCGCTGCTGTATATCACGCAATTCATAACTTCTGTACAATTGATTTAAGTTCATTCTATTTAGACTTTGCAAAAGACATTTTATACATTGAAGGTGCAAATCACGAAGATCGTCGTGCAATTCAAACGGTATTATATGATGTGCTTGTTGCATTAACGAAACTTGTAACACCAATCTTACCGCATACAGCTGATGAAGTATGGCCATATATTCCTGGAGTAACAGAAGAAAGCGTACAATTAACTGATATGCCAGAAGCTGTACAATTAGATGGTGCGGAAGCATTAAAAACAAAATGGGATGCATTTATGACGTTACGTGATGACGTATTAAAAGCGTTAGAAGTAGCTCGTAATGAAAAAGTAATCGGTAAGTCATTAAATGCGAGCATTACGCTATATCCGACTGTAGAAATGAAAGCTATGTTAGAGTCTATTAGCGAAGACTTAAAGCAATTATTCATCGTTTCTGAGTATAAACTTGGAGGTACAATCGAAGAAGCACCAGCAGATGCGCCGAAGTATGAGTATACAGCGGTTGTTGTTACTCAGGCAACTGGTGAAACGTGTGAACGTTGTTGGGTAGTTTCAGAAACAATTGGTAAAGACGCTGAGCATGAAACATTATGTGAGCGTTGTGCGACAGTTGTGAAAGAAAACTATGTGAAATAATGATGTAATCAAGAAAAACTGACTGCTATTAATGGCAGTCAGTTTTTTTAGTAATTGATAATATGATGGAGATAAACGATTGGTAAAGTTTAGTCTAATAAATTTTTTCTGTCACTGGGGAATGAACAAGGTTCTTGAATGCTGAGAAGGTTGTTTAAGCTCTTTCCTATGAAGGAAAAATGTGTGTGCGGTAAGGAAGTGAATTTCGGACACACTAACGGTACATTGCAGCCGGGAGGAATGTACACGTGAATGAAATCTATATGGAAATTAGAGAAGAGTTACAATTGATGAGAAAAGAATTACAGGAGCGACTGGCAAAAGAAGCGATGCACACATATTATGTGGAATTCGGACAGGAACTAAGGTATGAACAGAAGGAAGATGAAAAAAAGAAATTGTTCTTACATGATATAAGAGAAGATTTAAAAGACGTGGAACGAGCTTTATTTAAAATGGAAATCAATATGTATGGCATTTGTGAGGAAACGGGGAAATATATTCCTGTACAGCAGATGAAAATGATGCCAACGGCGCGTACAATGGGAGAGTTTTTATATGAAAAGGTAAATGTATAAGTATAATAAGCACAACGATATTATATTACCTTTTTTCATTTTATTTTATTCTTCTATAAAGGTTCATTGTGAAAAGATAGCAGCTATGCTAAAATTTTGAGGTACACTGTCTTTGTGGGGGAAATGAAAATGATATATTATTTAATAGCGTTATTTGTCATTGCCATCGATCAAATATCGAAATGGTTCATTGTAAAGAACATGGAATTAGGTACAAGTATCCCGATTATCGATAATGTATTATACATAACATCACATCGGAACAGAGGAGCTGCCTGGGGCATTTTAGAAAATAGAATGTGGTTCTTCTATATCATTACAGTTGTTTTTGTTGGATTTATTGTATTTTATATGAAAAAGTACGCAAAAACAGATAAACTCCTAGGGATTTCATTAGGTCTTATTT